>WTKI01000152.1 GCA_011524425.1 Altererythrobacter sp.
CTTCAGGTCTTGCAGATATAGCGACCTACGCCGATGGGCTTGGCGCGCATTATTCCAAGATCCTCAATCCTGACGGCACGCCGACGGCTCTGGTGACAGATGCCAAAGCTGTCGGCCTGTTGGTGCATGCGTGGACCTTGCGGCCTGAAAACGCCTTTCTGCCAGAGCCTTTGCGCTCAAATGGAGGCGATGCAGCGCATGGCGATGCGATGACGCTGATCAGCATGCTGGAAGCTGCAGGCGTGGATGGCATCTTTCATGATGCACCGGCATTGGGTGTAAAAGCGCGCGGCGAATAGCGAGGCGCTAGCTCATCGCAGGTTCGGGCTCTGCATCCACCGGACGCCCACCTATCCGCAACATCAGGATGAAGACCACTCCGGCTATGTAGAGTGCTGCTACGGTTCCGAGCACCATCGCCAGTTCATCCGCGCCTCCAAGCCATGCAAAGATTGTCGCGCCCAGCGACACTGGCAAGTTGGAGATCGAGTTGTAGATGGTGAATTGCGTTGCTGCGACCCGCTCGTCCGATAGCTGCATCCGCAAAGGGTTCGACGTGATGCTGGAGAGCGTGAGGAGGATCGAATAGACGCATGCCATTGCAATAAAGCCGATTGGTGTGGTCCAAATTGCCATTCCGAAGATTAGAAAAACAGCCAATCCGACGAAACACAAGTCGACACCCGCGTAAGACAGTCTTGGCCCAAAGCGGACTGTCAAAACGCTGCCAACGCCAATCGCTATGATTGCCATGACGAGATCAACCGTTGAAATCATGGCTGAATAACTTGCCGTATCATAATTTACGTAGCTGACAGCTAGGATGGGCACGAGCGGTATCAATATTCCGGCAGCGGTTCTGCCGAAGCAAGCGGCTGCGACCAGGATCAGGCTGTCGCGCTTGATAAGCGACAGAAATGTGACTTTCAGGATTGGCCACCAAGCGCCAACATTGTTCGCCAGGTTGATGGGATGCGTTTCGCCTTTGCTCCATGGGAAGCGTTTTTCTCCCGGCCTTTCCTGTACCAGGCATGCATAGATTGTGATTATGAGCACAACAGGGATGAAGGCAAAGAAAGTCGCCTGACTACCATAATATTGCAAGCCGAACCCGGCCGCAGCGCCAGAAATGGCCCGAGACACGGTCTGCCCGCCAAACATGAAAGCGCTGGCCGTGCCCTGATCCTTTTCCGGCAGGATATCAACCGCGAGGCCGTCTACCGCTACATCCTGCGATGCGGCGCCGCCCATAATCAGGAAAGTCGCGACAAGGATCGTATCCAGATCGTCGACACCCGGCGCAAGAATTGCGGCTATCGCAAAGCCTGCGATCATCAGACCTTGCGAAAAAATCAGCCATGCGCGCCTGCGGCCCATGGAGAGATAGGCGTAGCGGTCAAAGATTGCCGCCGGGATCCACTTAAAGCTCCATGGCAAATAGGCCATAGCCACAACCGCCGCGACATCGGCATCGGGCGCTCCATTAGCTGCCAACCAGGCAGGCAGAGCGATCACTGTGATTCCGGTTGGCAGTCCCTGACCGAAATAGAATAGGAAAAACGAAAACAGTCGGACGATCTTGTTCTCGGACAGGATCAGTCCGTTTACCCCAGCGCTTTGTGTCAATTCAGTTCCCCACTGAAAGCGGCCCCATTTGGGAAACTACGCACAAACCAGCATAAGACCAGCAAAAATCGCGCGAGCGGCTAAGATTGGCGGATTTCTACAATGTAGTTAAGCGACAGGTCGTCGCTAAGATGCAAGCCTTTGCCGGGCCTCCATGTAATGCCACGCGGCTGGCCCATCTTCAGATCGATTTCGCTGAGCAGGTCTGCCAGCTCGTCAGGTGTGATGAAATCGTTCCAGTCATGGGTTCCTTTCGGAACATAGCCAACGGCTTCCGCCCCTTCCACCAGCAAGGCGCGGCTAGCGAGTGTCCGGTTGGGCGTGGACATCACCATCAAGCCTTCTGGCGCCAAGCGAGCGGCCAGATCGCGCAGGAAAGCTGCTTTGTCCGCAACATGCTCAATCACTTCAAGCGAAGTCACAAGATCGAACTGGCCGATATCGAGGCTGGCAAGCTCGCCGGCCATATAACGGATATCGAGGCCTGCGCCTTGGGCATGTGCGCTTGCGACACCGATATTCTCTATGGATGCATCAACGCCGGTGACTGTCGCGCCCAGCCGCGCCAGCGGCTCGCACAGCAATCCGGCCCCGCAGCCCACGTCCAGTGCACTCTTGGCTGCGAGCGGCTTAGCGCTGCGAATATCTCCGCCCCAATGCAGGTCTATCGCTTCGCGAATGTAGCCAAGGCGCACCGGGTTGACTTGATGAAGCGAGGCCATCGGACCCTTGGGGTTCCACCATTCACGCGCGAGCGTGCTGAAATGGGCGGCTTCCTCTGGCCGGATAGTTACATTTGTGACATTTGCCTTATTCATTCCACGTCCCTAACAGCGCGCGGGACCTGAAACCAGCAGGAGCGAGCGAGAAATTGGCCCGCATCGTTATGAAATTCGGCGGCACCTCCATGGCGGGGACGGAACGCATTCGGCGCGTGGCGCAAATCGTGCGCAAGCAGCAGGCTGCAGGCCATGAAGTCGCAGTCGTGGTTTCGGCTATGGCAGGCGAGACTGACCGCCTTGTCAATTTCTGCCGAGAGGCAAACGCTTTGTATGATCCGGCGGAATATGACGTGGTCGTTGCAAGCGGCGAGCAGGTCACTAGCGGCTTGCTCGCTCTGACGCTGCAGTCTCTGGGCTGTAAAGCGCGCAGCTGGTTGGGCTGGCAAGTGCCCGTGAAAACGATTGAAGCGCATGCAAAGGCACGGGTCGAAACAATCGATTCGCCTGAATTGCTGGAAAGCCTCGCGCGCGGAGAAATTGCCGTCATTCCCGGTTTTCAGGGCGTCAGCGCTGAAGGGCGCATCACGACAATGGGTAGAGGCGGGTCTGACACATCCGCTGTGGCTGTGGCTGCTGCTATCAAAGCGGACCGGTGTGACATCTACACCGATGTTGACGGGGTCTACACCACTGACCCGCGTATCGTTGCCAAGGCGAAGAAGCAGAAGGCAGTTACTTACGAAGAAATGCTGGAGCTCGCCTCGGTCGGTGCGAAGGTCTTGCAAACCCGCTCTGTTGGCCTCGCAATGAAAGAAGGCGTTCGCTTGCAAGTGCTGTCCAGCTTTTTAGGCGATGATGCTATTCCGGCCGACGAATTGCCCGGCACGATGATCGTGTCCGATGATGAAATGAACACCTTAGTGGAGAACGGCGAAATGGAACGCCAGCTTGTTACCGGTATCGCGCATGACAAGAATGAAGCGAAGATCATCCTAACTCGCGTACCTGATAAGCCAGGAGCGGTGGCGCATATCTTCGAGCCTTTGGCCGATGCATCCATCAATGTCGATATGATCATTCAAAACGTGGGCCGCGACAAAGGCGAAACCGATGTGACCTTTACAGTCCCGCAAGCTGACCTCGCGCGGGCGCAGGCTTTGCTGGAAGACAGAAGCGAAGATATCGGCTTCAACCGGATTATCACTGACAGCAAGATCGCAAAGATCAGTGTGGTGGGCGTAGGGATGAAAAGCCATGCCGGTGTTGCCAGCAGTATGTTCCGCGCGCTCAGTGACCGCGGCATCAACATTCAAGCTATCTCGACTTCAGAGATCAAAGTCAGCGTGCTGATTGACGAAGACGAGACAGAGCTGGCAGTTCGCGTTTTGCATACCGCTTACGGCCTCGACGGAGAAGACGAGGCCGCATAGGAACGCTGCGGGTCGTTACTATCCGCTAAAGCTTCCAACTATCCTTTCCATTGGTAGTAGCGCGTTTGTCGTGCGCCCGCTGTAAGGTTGGCAGAGCTTTCATTTGCCCTTTTTTCCAGCCGAATTGCTTGGAAAACTAACTAATCCTTAACTCCATGGTCCGAGGTTCGATGGTGACGCGCGCACGGCTTGCGCCCGCTTACAAGGAACCCCGCCCATGTCAGTCAAAGGCCATCTTCAAAATCGTTCTTCTGTCGAGGCTCGCGGCGCCGCGAGGCGTGAATTGCGGCTGGAAACACGCGGTGTTCTTGAAGGCGGTGCTCAAGCCAACCTGACCGCGCACAATATTTCGACATCGGGCATGCTGGTCGAGACGTCTCAGGACCTTTCGGTCGGAGAGCGTTTGGCGATCCAGCTGCCGGAAGCTGGCGAGGTTACTGCCGAAGTGGTTTGGTCCAGCGATAAACTGTTTGGTTGCCGTTTCACACAGCCCATTTCTGCCGCTGCTCTGGCTGCGTCTCAATTGCGCGGTGATGCCTTGGGGACACTCAACCTCAGTGGCGCCCCATCCAAGCTTGGCGGCGCAGCTTTTGGCAAGCGTTTGGAGCAGATGCGCAAAGGCAAAGGAATGACTTTGTCCGACGTTGCCGAGCGCCTGGGCGTTAGCAAGCCGACGGTCTGGGCGTGGGAAAAGGGCAAGGCTCGCCCCATTGAAGATCGCTTTCCGGCTCTGGCCCGGGTGCTAGGCATTGAACAGGATGAATTGCTTGGCATGGCTAGCCCGTCTGCTGCTCAGGAAACGCTGGAAGAAGCACGCGCGCTGATTGCCGAAGCCTTTGGCGTGACCACGGACAAAATCCGCGTGATGGTAGAGCTGTAAAAGCCTCCGTAGCCTATCAAATATCGTTCCGGATTGCATTGTAATTCCGTCGATTCCTAGGGGCTTTCACGAGGTGCGAGCGATGACACGTGCCAATATTATGGTAAACGGAATCAGTTGCTGATTCGAATGTTAGCCTAGTAATATTACGTAGTTAACACAGTTATCTGGCTCCTTTCTCGGGCTTTTCTCCGAGTAATTGTGGATCGGGAGAACTGTTTAGTTAAATTTATTACTAGGCAGGCTTGGAGTTAGTAGAGGGATAACACGTCAAAGCCGGGGGCAAATCGGCCATGACTACAGGGTTGAGCGTACAGGATGGGGGAATCTTGTACGGAATATTATCGGATCTCGGTGGGGATATTGTCCTCAAGATAGATCGCAATGGCTTTATTGAGCACGCTTCGTCGGGGCTTTATGAGGCAGGCATTGATCTATCTGAAATGTTGATCGCTCCGCACCTTGCTGATCTCACTGACGAGCGTCATGCCGATTTGGTGAGAGATTATTGCATTGCCGCCCTGCAATCAGATTTCGCGACACAGGCCTTGGAGATACCCCTATTTTCGCAATCTGAAGAGCCGCGATGGTTTGCTCTGACGGTTCGACCATTGCCTGAAAAAGCTGGTGCGGCGACACTTCGCAACGGAGCAATTTGCGTGTTACGCTGTATTGAGCAGAAGCGCGAATTGGAACACCGCCTATTCAAAAGCGCAATGACTGATCCGCTAACGGGGGTCGCCAATCGTCAGGCCTTCTTAAGCAGTATTCGTCAATCGATGACGCTCGGTGGAAGCGGTGCGATCGCCTTGTTCGAGATTGATCGCTTCCGCGCGATAGGTCTGCGGTTTGGCCAGCAAGCCAGCGACAGCGTGGTCCAAGCGTTCGCTGGGTTCTTGAACAATATGCGGGACGAGGATCACATTCTTGCGCGATTGGAACACAACCGTTTTGCGGTCATGCTCCCTGCGACCGATCATCGCGAAGCGATCGACTTTGCGAGCGAGACCATTTCCACTTTTGCGCAAATTTCGCGCGATGCGGAATTGGAAGAGATGCGCTTAACAGCCAGCGCTTCGGTTTCGCAATTGTTGGAATGTTTGGATGATGCACTGGTCCGCGGTGAAGTCGCATTGACAATGGCTCGCTCTGCAGGCGGTTTCCGAGTGGAGTGCGGTGATGCCATTCGCCAAAGCTGGCGGTCTAGCAAGAGCGCTTAGGAGGAACAGCACCGGAGTGCGCATATATTAGCCCTCTTAATAGATTAGCCTCGCGAACTGCGTTGCAAAGCAGATGAAAGTCACGTCTCAAAGGGCATGCTTGCTCTTGAACGCGCTGGCCATTAACGCCGCTTCCTATGACTTCTTATCCTAAAACCGCTGCCTTGATGCAGCGTGGTCGTGAATTTCTTGGTTGTGAGCATGCAATCCTTTGTGGCGCGATGAGCTGGGTTTCCGAAAGGAACCTGGTTTCTGCCATATCCAATGCTGGCGGATTCGGTGTGATCGCCTGTGGTGCGATGACGCCTGAACTGCTCGACACAGAGATTGCAGAGACAAGGGCGCGCACTGACAAGCCGTTTGGCGTTAACCTGATTACGATGCACCCGCAGCTGTTTGATTTGATCGCTGTGTGCAGCAAGCATGGTGTGAGCCATGTTGTACTGGCTGGAGGAATTCCGCCTAAAGGCAGTGTCGAAGCGATCAAGGAATTTGGCGCTAAGGTTATTGTATTTGCCCCGACGCTTGCGCTTGCCAAGAAGCTGCTGCGTTCAGGTGGCGATGCGCTGGTGATTGAAGGGATGGAAGCAGGCGGCCATATCGGGCCGGTCTCAACCAGTGTATTGGCTCAGGAATTCCTGCCCGCGCTTGCAGACGATCACGTTGTCTTTGTGGCCGGCGGAATTGGGCGGGGCGAAGCTATCGCAAGTTATCTGGAAATGGGCGCTTCAGGCGTGCAACTGGGCACGCGCTTTGCGTGCGCCTCTGAAAGCATAGCTCATCCCGATTTCAAGAAAGCGTTTTTCCGTGCGATAGCGCGTGATGCTGAAGCCAGCGTTCAAGTTGATCCACGGCTGCCAGTGATTCCGGTGCGCGCGCTTAAGAATAAAGGCACAGAAGAATTTACCGCAAAACAGATCGAAGTGGCAGGCAAGCTCGACCGTGAAGAGGTAGACATGGGCGAAGCGCAACTTCAGATCGAGCATTTCTGGGCGGGCGCATTGCGACGCGCAGTGATTGACGGTGATGTTGAGAACGGATCGCTTATGGCAGGCCAATCGGTCGGCATGGTGACACAGGAAGAACCAGTCGCTGACATAATGGCAGCCCTGATGTCAGAAAGTGAAGCCGCTTTGACCGGGCGCTAGAAGCACAGGAAAACGATTATGATTGTCGAACGGCTTGATCATGTGAACATCATCACAGATGCTTTGGAAGAAACCGCGCGTTTTTATGCAGAGATGCTCGATCTGGAGGAACGTGTTGGTCCGCCGCCCATGAAGCCTGAGCATGTGCAATGGATGTTCGACAGCTCTGGGCAAGCTATATTGCACATCAACCATGTCGATTTTCCGCGCATTTATGACCGCGAAGTGACGCCCGGCTCGCCTACCGGAGCTATTCACCATGTTGCATTGCGCTGCGGCGAGTTTGCTAAAGTGAAAGCGCGCCTTGACGATAATGGGGCAGAATATTCCGTCAATGAAGTGCCATCGATCGGGCTGACTCAAATTTTCACTACAGACCCGAACAACGTCTTGCTGGAGCTGAATTTCTTTACTGGCTGAACCGACCTGCTTGTTCTGTTCCCTTCGGGCTCCTAGATCACTGGAAACCAAACTCAAGGAGACATCCGATGTGCGACAAAGCCACAGTAGAACGTTGGGCCAAAGGCCAGCTTTCCCGCCGGGAATTCGGCGCATTGACTGGCGCTGCTGCACTCACTGCGTG
>WTKI01000146.1 GCA_011524425.1 Altererythrobacter sp.
CCCCATACTTATCCCAGACCAGCTTAGGCGACGCGCCAATGTCAACCAAGAAATATGTTGTCCCAAACTCCGCCATTGGGATGGAAAACAGGTATCCCAAAATTACCGCAGGACTTGCCTCGGGCCAGGTCCGCGTGCAGCCAGTTTATCGTCTTTGTTGTAAAGCTGGCATTTCTTCAGGCTTAAGCAGCCGCAGCCGATGCATCCATCCAGCCGGTCGCGCACGCGTTCCAATTCCGATATCCGCGCATCCAATTGCGCGCGGATCGAGCGGCTGATCTTGTTCCAATCGCGCGCATTGGGCGTGCGCCCTTGGGGGAGCCTCGCAAGCTCCTGCTCAATCTCGGCGAGTTGCAGCCCCAACCGCTGTGCAATCAGAATAAAACTCAGCCGCCGCGCGTCGCTGCGCAGAAAACGGCGCTGGTTGCCAGAGGAACGTAAAGCCTCGACCAGCCCCTTCTCCTCATAAAACCGTATTGCAGACACGCTAAGCCCGGTGCGCCGCGCCAGTTCGCCAATGGACAGGAGATCATTCGCTTTCATCGATCAGGGTCATAGACAAAATATATCTTGACCTCAAGTAAGCTTGAGGTTGCAAAGAGTCTGCACTCGAAAACACGTGATTCATCAATGCGGCCTTGCGGAGGTGTTTCATCAATTAAACCAGGAGTGCATTATGCCAACAGGCACCATCGAACATACCAATATTTCCGTCACGGACCCGCAGCGCAGCGCGGACTTGTTCCAGCAATTGCTGGGCTGGAAAATTCGCTGGGAAGGTGCGAGCATGAACAGCGGACACACCATCCATGTGGGCGACGAGGATACCTATCTGGCGCTTTACACAGGCGAACACGTCACAGGCGATTATTCCAAAGGCCAGCCGCTCAACCATGTGGGCTTTCTTGTCGATGATCTGGATGCAGCCGAACGCATTGTCGTGCAGCACGGCCTCAAACCTTTTGGACATGACGATTATGAACCGGGCAAAAGGTTTTATTTCTTTGACTGGGACGGGATCGAGTTTGAAGTCGTCTCCTATGCAGGAGAGGCACATTGAACGAGCCAATCCTGAAAGAGCCAATGTTCCAGTTTAAAGCAGGTCCTTCTGGACTGCAGCGCCTCTCGTCCAAGGCTGATCCGTCCGGTCAATCACGACTTCGCCGGGCCATGGGACGCACAATTCGCGCGCTTCTTGCGGCGATCCGCCGGTCCAGACCGCATAGTTTTCTGGAGCCAGAATGACCGGCATGCGGGTGTGGACCTCAGCAGCCGCACCCGCAGCATCGGTCATCACCATGGAATAGCAATCGCCCCACTCATCGCTTTTGCGCCAAACCCCGGCACAAGCGAACAATTCCGCGTCAGGCAAGCTCATCCAGCTGCGCGTTTTTTGGCCCTTTGCCCCTTCTGCCTCTGCCCAAGCGGTGATCGGGATCAAGCAGCGGCGGTCTGAAAAACTGTGCTTCCAGAAAAAGCTGTCGAGCTTGTCTGTGCGCGCATTATTGACCGGCTTGGGCTTCAAAGGCTGGCCTTGTTTGCCTTTCAACACCAACGGGAAGCCCCATGTCATTTGGCGGACCGCGCCCCCAGCCACCACTGCGCCGGGATAGCCGGGATAGACTTCTTCGCCGAAATTCGCGCCGCCTAAGGCTTCGATTGCTTCGAACCAAGCGGCGACTTCATCCTTGTTCTTGGTCATGCGGTAGAGATTGCACATCCGGCGTCCTCCTCACGCATTGCCGATGACAAAGCACGCCGCTGCCATCAGTGCACCTGCCCAGCGGTTAGAGCGAAACCGCTCTAGCGGATTATCGGGATCATCAGGTTCAAGCGTTGCGACCTGCCAGAACAGATGCAGCGCCACAGGCACAAGCGCCAGCAGCGCGATCCAGTCAGGCCGGTAAAGCCAGATGCCAAGGCCCCACAGTCCTACTGCCGCAAGATAGAACAGCCCTACCCCGCTTTGCACATTTGCGCCCATCCGCAAGGCGCTGGAGCGGATACCGACAAGTGCGTCATCCTCGCGATCTTGCAAAGCGTAAATTGTGTCATAGCCGATGATCCACGCGATGGTGCCAGCATAGACGGCCGCCAGCACGTCCCAATTGTCACTGCGCATCGCAAACCAGCCGACCGGCAAGCCCCAGCTGAAGACCATGCCAAGCCAAGCTTGCGGCCACCAGGTGATCCGCTTCATAAACGGGTAAGCGGCAACCAGAACAAGGCTCGCCAAAGCAATCACTTGCGCTCCCAAGCGTAATTGCAGCAATACGACCAGCCCGATCAGACACAAGACGATCAGCCAACCCCACGCCAGCCGTTTGCTGACGCGCCCGCTTGCGACGGGGCGAACAGCAGTGCGTGCCACTTTCGCGTCAAGCTTTGCATCGACGATGTCGTTATAGACGCATCCCGCCCCGCGCATCGCTATGCTGCCGAGCAAGAACCAGCCGAGCAGTACGAATTGCGCACCGCTCCCTGCAAGCCAGACGCCCCACACACATGGCCAGAACAGTAACCACCAGCCGATCGGGCGATCAAAACGCGCGAGCTGCGCCAGATCGCGCGGGCGCTGCGGCAACATTGCCACTAACCCGCGATGTTCTGTGTCTGGCACGATTGTGTCACTCATGACTTGCTCCCTAGCCCGCTCAGCGCTTAGTGCAAAGCCATGCCTGCCACTCCATCCTGGCCGCCCAAGAGCGCACCCCGCCTGTTTGTTGAAGACAGGCTCGGCATGGACGCGCGTGTCGGGATAAGCGGCAATCAGGCGCATTACCTTGCGCGGGTGATGCGCGTGGCCGTGGGTGACACCGTCATCCTTTGCGACAATCAAACAGGTGAATGGGCTGCTGACGTTTGTGAGGTGAGCAAGCGCGATGTGATGTTGCAAGTCCGCCAGCAGCTGCGCGTCCGCGAAGCAGTGCCTGACTTCTGGCTATGCCCGGCTCTCCTGAAAAAGGACCGCTTTGACCTGGTGCTGGAGAAAGCAACGGAACTGGGCGTTGCGCACATAAAGCCCGTTGTGATGCGGCGCTGTGTGGCAGACAAGCTCAATCAAGAACGCGCCAATACGATTGTGACAGAGGCAGCAGAGCAATGCGCCCGCACCGCCCTGCCTGAAGTGACAGAGCCGATGAAATTGGAGGTTTTGCTGCGTGAGTGGCCAGCAGATCGAACGCTGTTCTTCGCCGATGAAGAGGGCGGCGAACCAGCCGCTTCGGCTTTTGCTGATCATGCCGGCCCTTGTGCACTGTTGATCGGACCGGAAGGCGGCTTTGACGATGCAGAGCGGAAAATGCTGCGCGCCCACCCCAATGTGTCACCAATTAGTCTTGGGCCGCGAATATTGCGCGCAGAGACTGCTGCCATAGCGGCAACTGCGCTCTGGATGGGCTGTCAGGGGGATTGGGTCAATGTGCAGGAAGCGAAGCGATAAAATGTCTAGCCAGCCTGAAATCGGTTGCCTAAGGCAACTTGCATGAGCACGCGCGAAGCTTCGGACGCCGATGATCCCATCATCGAATCTCGCGACCAATTGGTTGCGCCCATGCTTAGCGGTGAAAAGCCGGCAAGCGCATGGCGCATTGGCACAGAGCATGAAAAACTGGTCTATAAGCGCGAGGATTTCCGCGCCCCTTCCTACGATGAAGAGGGAGGTATTCGTGATATCCTTCTGAGTTTGCAGGAGTTTGGTTGGGAGCCGATTGAAGAGAACGGCAAAGTCATCGCCATGAAAGGCGATGACGGCACGGTTAGCCTTGAACCTGCAGGACAATTAGAGCTGTCAGGCGCGCCACTGGAAAACCTGCATCAGACCTGCATGGAAACAGGGCGTCATTTGGCTCAGGTAAAGCAAATTGGTGACCGTTTGGGAGTGGGGTTCATGGGGCTCGGCATGTGGCCGGACAAAACCCGCGAAGCTTTGCCAGTGATGCCGAAAGGCCGCTATGACATTATGATGCGCCATATGCCCAGAGTCGGTAATTTGGGCTTGGATATGATGCTGCGCACTTGCACCATTCAAGTGAATTTGGACTATTCGTCTGAAGCCGACATGGCGCAGAAATTCCGTACAGGGCTTGCGTTGCAGCCGCTCGCAACAGCATTGTTTGCAAACTCGCCATTCACAGAAGGCAAGCCTAACGGATATCTGTCTTACCGCAGCCATATCTGGTCAGACACCGATCCGCATCGCACCGGCATGCTGCCCTTCGTTTTCGAAGACGGATTTGGCTATGAGCGCTGGGCGGAATACATGCTGGACGTACCGATGTATTTCGTGTTCCGCGACGGCAAATATATCGATGCGGCGGGGCAAAGCTTCCGCGACTTTATGAAAGGCGAGCTGCCTGCCCTTCCAGGAGAATTGCCACGCGAAAGCGACTGGTGGGACCACCTATCTACCGCGTTCCCTGAGGTTCGTCTCAAAAGCTTTCTGGAAATGCGCGGAGCGGATGGCGGGCCGTGGAGCCGGATCTGTGCCTTACCGGCTTTTTGGGTTGGCTTGCTGTATGACCAAACAGCCCTGGATGCCGCTTGGGACCTCGTCAAACATTGGACGATGGAAGAGCGCGAGGCATTGCGAAACGCAGTCCCTCGCATGGGTCTGGATGCGCCGTTACCCAAAGGCGGAAAGCTGCAGGATCTGGCCAAGCAAGTGCTTTCGATTGCCCGCAGCGGGCTGACATCGCGCGCGCGCCTCAATGATGCAGGCGATAACGAGACAGGCTTTCTGGAAACGCTCGACGAAATTGTAGAAAGCGGCGTTGTGCCAGCACAGCGATTGCTGGATCGCTATAACGGGGAATGGGCTGGCGACGTTACGCGCGTCTATAAATACAGCTTTTGATCAGGAGATTGCGATGCTGATTGTTCTTGCAACTGCCAAGCTTGGCGAAGGCGTGATCGAAGAAGGGCAAGCGGCCATGCAAAAAATGATCGCGGCTTCAAGAGAAGAAGAAGGCTGCCTCGAATACGCTTATGCGCAGGACATTACGGACCCCGGCATTCTGCGTGTCGTGGAAAAATGGAAAGACGAAGACGCCCTCGCTTTCCACTTTGCCACACCGCACATGGCTGAGTTCCAGGCCGCACTAGCGAAGTTCGACATTAGCTTTGTCGAAGCCGTTAAATTTCAGACCGGTGAAGGTCGACCTCTTCTTTGATCCGACCGGTGCATCCGCGTCAACTCACTTGAAAGCGCGAATTCGGCCATTGTCATCCAGCACGTAAAG
Organism: Altererythrobacter sp.; assembly: GCA_011524425.1. Taxonomy (GTDB): domain Bacteria; phylum Pseudomonadota; class Alphaproteobacteria; order Sphingomonadales; family Sphingomonadaceae; genus Erythrobacter. The sequence continues at coordinate 5,241 of WTKI01000146.1, forward strand.
CATGCCGTTTGCAACAACTGGAGGCAGGCTCACAGCTTCATCGAGATCGCGATAGAGCGCAGCGGACCCTTCCCCTGTGCTGACTTTGTAAAGCGCACCGCGCGAGCTGGCGACCCACAGATTGCTCCCGGCAAGAACAGGACCCGTCCAGAAGATCGGTCCTTCACGATCTTCTTCATCCTTGTATTGCTGGAGCTGGGAAATCCAGCGAACCTTACCGCTCGAGCGCGCAATCGCCAGCAAGCGCGCATCATCGGTCAATGTGAAGATCCACTCGCCCGCGATCGCTGGTGTAGAAATCCCTGCAAGATTGAGTTCCCAAATTCGCTGGCCCGTCACAAGCTCGTAGGCAGCCATCCGGCCGCCCTGCCCCAACGCATAGACACGGCCGGAATCAATAATCGGATCGGCATCAATATCCGTGAGCGATCCGACTTCCGTTGAAATTGATGTGCGCGCCAAAGCATCAGCCCATAGCACCCGGCCATTCTCGTAACGGTAAGCGGAGAGCTCGCCAGAGGAATAGCCGGCCAAAACAGTACCTTGCCCTGCTGCCGGTGCGGCCACGCCAAACACACCAGCTTGCGTGGTGGAGCCCGACTCTTGCCAGATTTGCTCGCCTGTATTGGCATCGAGCGAGAAGATTTGATTGTCCTGCGTCATCACAAAGACCTGCCCGAACGCAATGGTGGGTGAACCGCGCAGTGGCCCAGCCGGTTGAACTTTCCATTCCTCGAGACCCGTCTCCGCGTTCAGCGCAATCACTTCACCAACGCCATTGGTCGCGTAGACACGACCAGCTGAAATGCTGGCACCGCCGCCGAAAGCTGCGTTCTCCAGCTTGCCGTCGAGCTGCATGCGATAGGTCCAGCGCCGCGCGCCGCTCTCTGCATCGAGTGCATGGACAATCCCGTCAGTGCCAACCGCAACCAGCAAGCCATTGCTGACCACCGGAGATGCAGCGAGGCGACGCCGCTCGTTCGAACCGGATATCTGAGCAGACCAGACCTGCGATGGATTATCTGCAAGCGCTAAATGCCCATAGGATTTGCTCGCGGTTCCGCCGACTTGCGCCCATTCCGCATTGGTTTGAGCAGGCGGCAACACAACTGTGACATTGGCAAGATCAGGAGAAACCTTCGCACCGCTCTCAATGCGCGACAAAATCGGCATGCGCTCTCCGACGGTAGGAGTGGCTTTCTTGTCTCCGCCGCCAAACAATCCCCCACCACATCCAGCCAACGCAGCGCTGGCCAACGCAATGATGGTCGCCTGAGCTACAAATTTACGCGTATACTTCACAGTGTTCATCATCCCATTATCTCTGGAACCACGGCCGTCCTGCACCCTGCAGCTTACAGCCCTGCTCCAGCATTCCCCTCGCCAGCCGGAGCAATGCCTTGCTCCTCCAACAGCTCTTCAACATCTTCGATCGCATCAACGCCTAAAAGCCCCGCTAGTTGACGCGCACGTGCACGCAAGCTTTCAGGCACATCTTCCGACTTGGCGATCTCGCCTAAAATTGTTCCAGCCTGTGCGCGATCGCCATTTTCGAGATGGGCAAGCGCGACAAGTTCACCTGCGCTTCCGAACCAGGCATTGCCTGGCACGGCGAGCGGGCTAAGAGTGTCAATCACATCTGAAGGCTCTCGTTCATCAAAGGTCAGAGCCACTTCGCGAATTCGGGCAAGATTGCGCAGCGCTTCGGGCGCTTCTGCGTCATTGGCAACTCCAGCATAGATGCCGGCTGCCTCAGCCCCGCGTCCTTGCTCGATAGCGACTGTGGCTCGTGCCATTTCTGCCAACACGCCAGCGCCCCGCTCACTGCTTTCAGACAAAGCAGCTGCAGCTTCGTCAGCCTGCGCAAGATTGCCTGCATCCAACTGGTCTATAACAGAAACCAGCTGTTCGGATTCCGCTTCCATCGCGGCTTCCTGCTGGTTCTGCCAAAACAGAAAGCCACCAAATGCGGCGAGCCCGAGCGCCACAACTGAAACCAGAGGCACGCCAAATTTTTTAGCAAACTCTTGATAATCGTCCTGACGAACAGCATCGTCGATCTCGCGCAGCAAGACTTCATCCGCTGCATCAATCTTGTCCGGCTTCTGGTCAGGATCAGCTTTGTTTTTTGACGGTAACAGAGCCACGTTGAGGCGTTTTCCTTGCAAACTTCAATTGATATCAGGCGGCTTTAGAAGGGCTAAAGCCGCTCCGCAATGGCGAGAAGAACCTGTCCCCCGTCACTTGAACGAGAAATGAAGCAGTTTGGCTTTTCAAAACCGCTATTTACTGCCTGATTTCAGCCTTCAAAGCGCTGGCATAAAGACGTCTGTATCTGTCTCTTATACACATCTCCG
>WTKI01000371.1 GCA_011524425.1 Altererythrobacter sp.
CATCAAAGACTTGCTGGCGGAAGTTCAAAGTCCAGTTGAACGAAGGCGAATTGTTATAGACCAGCTTCGCGTTAGGAATGACTTCGCGTACCCGGTCAACCATGCCGGCAATTTGCTCGACATGCGGCTTCTCTGTTTCGATCCACAGCAAGTCCGCGCCGTTTTGCAAGGACGTGATGCAGTCCAGCACGCAGCGGTCTTCGCCGGTTCCTGCGCGGAACTGGTACAGGTTTGAAGGCAAGCGCTTAGGCGCCATCAGTTTTCCGTCGCGGCTGATGAAGACCTGACCATTGGTGATGTTGGCCGGATCTACTTCATCACAGTCAAGGAATGCGTTGTACTGATCGCCCAGATCGCCAGGCTCTTGCGAGAATGCAATCTGCTTCGTCAAACCAGCACCCAGCGAGTCGGTGCGCGCGACAATGATGCCATCCTCAACACCCATTTCCAGGAATGCATGGCGGCAAGCACGAATCTTCTGCAGGAAGTCTTCATGCGGAACCGTAACCTTGCCGTCTTGGTGGCCGCATTGCTTTTCGTCAGAAACCTGGTTCTCGATTTGCAGTGCGCATGCGCCTGCTTCGATCATTTTCTTGGCCAGCAAATAAGTTGCTTCTGCATTGCCGAAGCCTGCATCGATATCGGCAATGATCGGCACGACATGCGTTTGATGCTCGTCAATCTTGCGCATAATGCGGTGCGTGTTGACCGCATCGCCTGCGTCACGCGCTGCATCGAGCTCGCGGAACAGCCCGCCTAGTTCACGGGCGTCGGCTTGCTTCAGGAAGGTGTAAAGCTCCTCAATCAGAGCAGGGACGCTCGTTTTTTCATGCATGGACTGGTCTGGCAGAGGGCCGAATTCACTGCGCAATGCTGCGACCATCCAGCCTGACAGATAGAGGTAGCGCTGCTTCGTAGTGCCGAAGTGCTTCTTGATAGAAATCATCTTCTGCTGGGCGATAAAACCATGCCAGCAACCAAGCGATTGCGTGTAATTGGCAGGGTCTGCATCATAGGCTTCCATATCGGCGCGCATGATCTTTGCGGTGTATTTCGCAATATCGAGACCCGTCGGGAAACGGTTCTGGATCGCCATGCGAGCAGCGCTCTCTGGATCAATAGCATCCCAGCTCGCGCCATTGCCGGCAATGGTCTCGCGGAATTTCTGGATAGTAGCTGTGTAAGTCATTTTGAATTCTCCTGTGAGGGCGGGGAGGCGCCCTTTGCTCACTCTGATTGCCTCAGCAGCGTGCGATTCGACAGAAAATTCACAAAAAAACTTGTCATATAGGGCTAATCGGCAGGAAAAAGCGTGTGATGATGTAAATATATTTACAAAATTCATTGAAAGCCGCTAAGGCTATTGGAGCTAGCGTAAGCGAGAGGAAGGCGCATGTCAGACGGGTCAGTTTTTGCCGGGCCAGCGATCCGGCGTTTGCGAAAGCGCAAAGCTTTGACGCAGGCCTCCATGGCGAGCGCTTTGGGAATCAGCCCGAGCTATCTCAATCTGATTGAGCGAAACCAGCGACCACTATCCGCTCGCGTCCTCGTGCAGGTTATCGAGCAGTTTGAATTTGATCCGCGAACCTTACGTCAAGACGAAGCGATAGGTGGTTTGGACGGCCTCGCGCGCCGGCTGAATGATGAGCGTTTCTCTGATCTGGGTATAGATCGAGAGGAGATTGACGAATTTCTCGCTACTGCACCACAAGTCGCAGCGGCATTCGTGCGCCTCTACGACAAGGCTGCACCTGAACCGTCGGGGGTGAACAGCTCTCTGGCTGCTTCGCGCCGCGAGATTGAACGTTGGCAGGGCCACTTTGCCGATCTTGATAGTGAAGCGGAGAGACTGGCGGATGAATTGCGCCTGTCGCGCGGGGATATGGGCGCTGCATTGACTGAGCGATTGCGCGAGAGGCATCAGCTATCCGTTCGAATTTTGCCGCTTGATGTGATGCCAGAGGCGATGCGCAGATTGGACCTGCACGCGCGCCAACTGCAATTGTCGGAGATGCTTGACCGTTCTTCGCGCAATTTCCAGATCGCCTTGCAGATTGCGCAGCTTGAACAACGCGAGGCCATCACCAGTCTTGTCGCAGGGTCGCAACTGACCGATGATGCGTCCCGCCAGCTATTTGAACACCATCTCTACAGCTATGTCGCGGCAGCAATCCTGATGCCTTACAGCCGGTTCCTTAGGGCCTGTGACCAGACCGGTTATGACATAACGGTTCTTCAGCGCCGGTTCGGCGTAGGCTTTGAACAAGTCGCGCACAGGCTCACGACTTTGCAACGCGTCGGTCAGCGCGGCCTTCCGTTCTTCATGGTCCGGATTGACAAGGCCGGCCAGTTTTCGAAGCGTTTTTCAGGCGCAAGCGGGGCAACCTGGCTAGAGGGCGATGCGAGCTGTCCGCTTTGGGTCCCGCACGAAGCTTTTGAAAATCGTGGTCAGCTTTGCGTGCAAAATGTCGAGGTGGACGGAGCCGATGCGGGCCCTTCTCATTGGTTTACTATGGCGCGCTCTGTCGAAGCGATCGGTGCAGGGGCTAAAGCCGGATTTGTCATAGTGCTGGGTGTTGAAGCCCGCCTGGCGGGTAACCTTGCTGCTGCACAAGGTGTGCGTTTGGATGCAGATGCTGCGCAAACCATTGGACAGGGGTGTGCGCGCTGCTTTGTGCAGGAATGCCGACAGCGTTCTTTGCCGCCGCGCGGCGCTGCCTTGCGTATAGATCGCATCAAGCGCGGGGTTACGCCGTTTGCATTCGGAGAGCCTCAGACCTCTGTTTCCTAACGGCATGTTTACGATGCAGGCTGAGAAAAATCAGAAGGTTAAACAGTAGTGTAAAGTTTACCGACAGGTAACTTCTCTCAGCTAATTTCTTCGCTGTCATGTTTAGCGAGGTCTTCCTCTCAGGGCTCAGTTTTGCTGGGTATTTTGCAAGCTCGGTGGTGTGTGCCGTCGGCGCGATCCTTGTGCTTAAGCGCGGCGATCCGACCCGCCCTGACCGTGAAGCGCAGATGGCGACGCTTACGCTGTTGGCCTTGTGGAGCGCACTTGCAGCGACGGCAGGGGCATTTTCCTCTTACGCCTTGCTGGCAGAAACAATCCGCATCTTAGCGACAATCTGGCTGTTGCAGAAAATGTTCGCCAATGACGGCCGCGATGAGAGCGTGCGGCTGGTAAAGCCGGTCGTGGCGGCCTTGGTCTTTGTCGAGTTGCTTCAACCAGTGCTTATGCTGATCGCGGTCACAGGCGATAGCGATGCGATGGTTTTCCAGATTGCTATGGCGATGCGGATGCTCGGTGCCACAGGTGCACTTGTGCTGTTGCACAATCTTTATTCCGGTGCAGCAGGTTCCTCCCGGCTGCTTCTGCGCTCAAGTGCAGTGGCGTTGGCCTGCCTTTGGGCGTTCGACCTTAACTATTACCTGCTTGCGTGGATGGGTGAAAAGCCCCCGGCCTTGCTTAGCGCGCTGCGCGGTTTTGCTATTGCTATCATCGCTGTACCTATGGCTCTTGGTGCGAGCAATGCCACGCAAGATTTGGAATTTCGGCCAAGCCGCAAAGTCACTTTCCAGTCGCTGTCTGTCCTTCTGATCGGTTTTTACATTGTTGCCATGTTAGTGGTGACTCAGTCGCTTGAAAGCGTGGGCGGTGAGCTAAGCCGGTTTACACAAGTCGCGTTCCTGATTGTCGCCAGTCTTATCGCCCTGATATGGCTGCCATCTAAACGCCTGCGTGGCTGGTTGCGGGTAATAGTGGCAAAGCACCTGTTTGCGCACCGCTATGATTATCGCGAGGAGTGGCTGCGCTTTACAAAAACTGTGAGCCGCGGGTCCAACAGCGATGCGACCTTGCATGAGCGTGCGGTAAAGGCTCTGGCGGACATCACAGACAGCAATGCAGGTTTGCTTTTAGCACCCAATGAAGAGGCACAACTTGAGCTTGTTGCGCGCTGGCAATGGAAGTCGATAGAAGTTCCCGCGATTGCGGCACCCTATCAACTTGCAGGTGTGCTAGAAGAGAATAACTACATTCTCAACCTGGACGAGCTGCGCAAAGGGATCAATCGCCACGGCGAGCGGGCTTTTGTTCCTGATTGGCTGATCGCGTCAGACGATGCCTGGGCGGTTGTGCCTTTGCTGCATTACGACCGATTGGTTGGCACTATCGTGCTTGGGCGTCCTGCCACTCATCGACCGTTGGATTGGGAAGATCTCGACCTGCTGCGCGTGGCAGGCCAGCAGATTGCCAGCTATCTAGCTGAGCAATCCGGGCAAGAAGCCTTGATGGAAGCATCGCGGTTTGACGAATTCAATCGTCGCATCGCCTTTGTAATGCACGATATCAAGAACCTTGCGAGCCAGTTGAGCTTGCTTGCGCGCAATGCAGAAAAGCACGCAGAAAATCCCGAATTTCGCGCTGATATGCTTGTCACTCTCAGGAACAGTTCTGACAAGCTGAACGGATTGCTGGCACGTCTTTCACGCTATGGGTCCGGACAGTCAAACGCTAGCGAACTGGTCAACCTGGAGGCAGTTGCGCATGGCGTAGCTGAACGCTTTGCCCAGCTCGAGTGTGTGGAACTTGTGCGTCAGGAAGAGTGCCCGGTTCATGCTGATCCGGAGGCGTTGGAGCAAGCGTTGATCCATCTGGTGCAGAACGCAATTGATGCCAGCGCAAAGGGGGCGCCTGTTTATCTGGATGTGACCAATGACGGCATGTTCGGCCGGATCGAAATTATTGATAGCGGCAAGGGCATGACGCCAGGCTTCATCAGAAGCGGCCTGTTCAAACCGTTTGTTTCTTCGAAAGATGGCGGCTTCGGGATTGGCGCTTACGAAGCGCGCGAACTGATCCGTGCAATGGGCGGACAGTTAGAAGTGGAGTCACGTGAAGGGCTGGGTACGCGCTTCACAATCAAGCTTCCGAAATTCGATGCTGAGCGACTGAGCTCTAGCTCAAATCCTACTTTACAAGATGAGGTGGCGTAATGGCCGAGAAGAATCCGGTGCTGCTTATTATCGAAGACGATGAAGGTCTGCAGGCGCAGTTGAAATGGGCCTATGATGACTTTGAAGTCGTCATTGCTGGCGATCGTGAAAGCGCTCTGGCTGCGCTCCGGCAATATGAACCCGCAGTGGTTACTCTGGACCTCGGGTTGCCGCCGGATCCAGACGGGACAAGCGAAGGCTTTGCTGTGCTTGATGCGATCATGGCGATCAAGCCGGATACGAAAATTGTTGTCGCTTCTGGTCATGGCGCGCGTGAAAGCGCACTGCAGGCAATCGAGCGCGGCGCTTATGATTTCTATCAGAAGCCGGTGGATATCGACGCGCTCGGCCTGATTGTTCGTCGGGCATATAATCTCCACCAGATCGAAGCTGAAAACCGCCGCTTGACCGTAAAAGCGGGCGAGGACAGCACTGTGCTTGGGCGCTTGATCACTGATGCGCCTGAGATGGTGCAAGTCGCACGCACGATTGAGCGCGTTGCCAAGACGAGCGTGTCCGTCATGCTGCTTGGCGCGAGTGGAACCGGCAAGGAATTGCTAGCGCAAGGTTTGCACGATTCAAGCGATCGTAAAGACGGCCCCTTCATTGCCATCAATTGTGCAGCGATCCCGGAAAATCTGCTGGAAAGCGAGCTGTTCGGTCATGAAAAGGGCGCATTTACAGGCGCTGTGAAAACAACCGAAGGCAAGATTGAAAGCGCAAATGGTGGCACGCTTTTTCTTGACGAAGTCGGCGACATTCCGCTGCCTTTGCAAGTCAAACTGCTGCGTTTCCTGCAAGAGCGGACGATCGAACGGATCGGTGGCCGCAAGGAGATAGCGGTCGATACGCGCATCGTGTGCGCGACCCACCAAAACCTTGAAGCGATGATCACCGAAGGCGGTTTTCGCGAAGACCTTTATTACAGGCTCGCAGAAATTGTCGTAAAGATTCCAACTTTGGCTGAGCGCCCGGGTGATGCGACGCTGCTTGCAAAGGCGTTCCTAAAGCGTTTTTCGAACGAGATGAACCCGGCTGTGACGGGCTTTGCAGCCGATGCTCTGGCAGCCATTGACGGCCATGCTTGGCCAGGCAATGTGCGTGAGCTCGAAAACCGGGTGAAGCGCGCGGTGATTATGGCGGATGGCAAGCTGGTGTCAGCTGGCGATCTCGATCTTCAGGAAAGCGGCGAAGGGCGAGATGACGTCTTGAACATCAAGGCCGCGCGCGAAGAGGCGGACAGACGCGTGATCCGCCATGCGCTTGCGCGCAGCGAAGGCAACATCTCAAGCACAGCCAAGATGCTGGGGATCAGCAGGCCAACTTTGTATGATTTGTTGAAGCAATACGACCTGCAAGCTTAATCCTGCTGCGCACTACCACTCGACAAGACTGCTAGTGCAAGGCAGGGGGCAGCAATGTCCCAGCGTTTCGCCTTGTTTGCTGACCCGATGATTGCAGTCCTTGTGATTGCGACGCTTGCGGGTTTCATATTGCCGGCAACTGGCGAAGCGCGCGAACCCGCGCAATGGGTCACCAACGTTGCTATCTTTGCGCTGTTTCTGGTCAACGGGATCAGAGTTGCGCGCGCTGAAATCGCAAAAGGCGTTATCAATTGGCGCTTCTTTTTGCCGCTCATGCTGTTTGTGTTCGGTGCTATGGCGCTAATGGGATTGGGGCTATCCATAATCGCCGCTGCAATACTACCCCCGATGGTAGCGATTGGGTTCCTCTATCTTGGCACTTTGCCTTCCACGATCCAGTCTGCGATTTCTTATACGACCCTTGCGCAGGGCAATGTCGCTTTGTCAGTGGTGGGAGCTGCGCTGATCAACATTGCCGGGGTTTTCGTGACAGCACCGCTGTTTGCAGCGCTTGGCGGAGGGGCGTTGGCGCAGCTTGGCACTGATGCGATTGTGCGGATCGGCTTGATCCTGATTTTACCGTTCGCAATTGGACAAGCGATTCAGGGATGGGCCCGCCCATGGGTGCTGGATCGCAAAGCTAAGGTAGTGTGGCTTGACCGGATCGTGATCGGGATCGCGGTCTATGTCGCGTTCTCAGGCGCGGTGGAGCAAGGGATAGGCTCGATGTTCGGACTAGCCGGCTGGACCGCGCTGCTTGCGCTAGTGCTGGTGTTCCTAGCGCTTGCAAATGCATCCGCCTGGTTTGCGAGCGGGGTGCTTCGCTACCCTCTGGCAGATCGCAAAGCGTTCCTGTTCGCAGCCTCGCAAAAGAGCGTTGCGATTGGCGCGCCGCTCGCCGCGATTCTTTTCGCGCCAGAAGTGGCCGGCTTCGTCATTGCGCCAGTGCTGCTATACCACTTGCTGCAACTTGTGATCGCAGCGCCCTTAGCTAGCCTTCTTGCGTCTCGGACAGATTGATCTCTTCTTGCCCGTGCTTGCGATTGTGCCGCACAGACCACCACAGACTGAGCCCTATCAGCACCGCTCCGATCATGCCTGTGATAGTTTCCGGGATATGCACTTTCGCGCTGACCAGCATGATCACGCCAAGGACAATGATTGCCCAAAACGCGCCGTGTTCCAGAT
>WTKI01000100.1 GCA_011524425.1 Altererythrobacter sp.
GCCTGGTGCACTTCTTGATACCTTACGCGGAACCCGTCAGGAGAAAGCGCCCATGTGGCTCATGCGTCAGGCTGGGCGCTATCTTCCGGAATATCGGGAGTTGAGGGCGGAGAAAGGCGGCTTCCTCGATCTCGTCTATGACAGCGAGGCAGCTTGCGAGATCACGATCCAGCCATTGCGGCGCTTCGGGTTTGATGGAGCAATCCTGTTCTCCGATATTCTAATTGTACCGCACGCGATGGGGCAGGGGTTGGAGTTTCTGGCAGGCGAAGGGCCTAAGCTTTCGCCGCGATTGCTCGATGCAAAGCTGACAGACTTCACTCCGGCTTATGAACGATTTGAACCGGTCTATGAGACAGTGAGGCTTTGCAGAGCGGCCTTGGATGACACAGTGACGATGCTTGGCTTTGCGGGCAGTCCGTGGACGGTTGCGACCTATATGGTGAATGGCGAGGGTAGCCGCGATCAGCATGCCACACGCGAACTGGCGTATACCGATCCGGGTCGTTTTCAGGCCATCATTGATGCTATAGCGGATGTATCTGTCACTTATCTGCGCGGGCAAATCGATGCAGGTGCAGAAGCTGTTCAATTGTTCGATAGCTGGGCGGGTAGTCTGTCGCCGGATCAGTTTGAGCGCTGGGTGATTGCTCCGAATGCGGCGATCACTGCTGCAATCAAACAATCCCATCCAGATACGCCGGTCATTGGTTTCCCTAAAGGGGCAGGAGCGAAGCTTGCCGCATATGCGCGGGAGACCGGTGTCGACGCACTGGGACTTGACGAGACAGTCGATCCGGTCTGGGCGCATCGCGAAGTGCCGCAGGGAATGCCAGTACAAGGCAATCTTGATCCATTGATGCTGATGGCAGGTGGTGAGCCCTTGAAGGCTCGCATCAAATATATTCTTGAGGCGTTTGGTGACCGCCCTCATGTCTTCAATCTTGGCCATGGTATTGGCCAGTTCACTCCGATTGAGCATGTCGAACAGTTAGTGGAAGCGGTCAGGGGTTAGCCTGGCAGACCCGTCTAGACACCAGAGCCTATACCAGGGGGTGACGTCAGCGCTCAGGCTTCCTAGATACCCCTTCGATGCAGGATATTATTGCAGTGACCTATCTTTGGCTGAAAGCGGCGCACATCATATTCATGGTGTTCTGGATGGCGGGATTGTTCATGCTGCCAAGGCAGTTGATCTACGTGCACCAGGCTGCTTCAGGGTCTGAGGAAGAAGCGCTATGGATCAAGCGCATGGGTTTGCTGCGCAAGATCATCCTCACGCCCAGCTTGATCGTGGTGTGGGTTGCCGGCCTGCTTCTGGCCAGCGAATTGGGGCTGTTCAGTGGAGGCGCAGGGTTAGGATGGCTCTATGCAAAGCTGTTACTGGTTGTCCTGCTGACAGGTTTTCATGGGTTTATTGTAGCGCAAGTGAAGAAGAATGCTGCAGGGCAGCGCCCTCTTAGCGAAAAGCAGCTTAGAATGTGGGGCGAGGTTCCCGGTCTGTTGCTGGTGCTGATTGTCATTCTGGTGGTTGTTAAGCCATTTTAATCACCCGCTGCACTTGAGGCAGCGTCGCTTCAACTGAAACTGAGTTGACGTGCCTTTGTGCTCGGCGTATTTCGCTCTCATCTATCCGACACGGTGATGAGCACGTCAAAGGCTCACACACGGTCTGCTTTCTCCAAGCCCTGGTCCTCCCAAGCGAGGCACTGACCTGTCGGCCAATCTCTGTATACGGACTAAAAACGAATGCATCTCAAAGACTTAAAAACAAAAGCACCGGCCGAACTAGTCAGTATGGCAGAAGAGCTTGGCGTTGAAGGCGCATCAACTATGCGGCGCCAGGATCTCATGTTCTGCATTTTGCGTGAACTCGCTGAAGATGAAGAATATGACGAGAAAATCATGGGCATCGGCACGATTGAAGTGCTGCAAGACGGCTTTGGTTTTCTCCGTTCGCCGGAAGCAAACTATCTTGCCGGCCCTGACGATATTTACGTCTCGCCTAACCAGATCCGCAAATGGGGTCTGCGCACAGGTGATACCGTTGAAGGTGAAATTCGGGCGCCTAAAGAAGGCGAGCGCTATTTCGCTCTAACAGGTCTCACGACAGTGAACTTTGAAGACCCTTCACAAGTTCGCATGCGGACCAATTTTGACAACCTCACACCGCTTTACCCTGAGCAAAAGCTCAATCTCGATACGATTGACCCGACGGTGAAAGACAAGTCAGCGCGCGTAATCGATATCATCTCGCCGCAAGGTAAAGGCCAGCGTGCATTGATCGTTGCACCCCCCCGGACTGGTAAGACAGTCTTGTTGCAGAACATTGCAAAAGCGATCACGGACAATCACCCGGAAGTGTTCCTGCTGGTGCTTCTGGTGGATGAGCGTCCTGAAGAAGTGACGGACATGCAGCGCTCTGTAAACGGTGAAGTGATTTCTTCTACCTTCGACGAACCTGCTACGCGCCACGTTCAAGTGGCTGAAATGGTTATTGAAAAAGCAAAGCGCCTGGTTGAACACAAGAAGGACGTGGTGATCCTGCTGGATTCGATCACCCGTCTTGGCCGCGCTTACAACACAGTTGTTCCAAGTTCCGGCAAGGTTCTCACAGGCGGTGTTGATGCCAATGCCTTGCAGCGTCCGAAGCGCTTCTTTGGTGCGGCCCGCAACATTGAAGAGGGTGGCTCGCTATCCATCATTGCAACTGCGCTCATCGATACTGGCAGCCGGATGGACGAAGTGATCTTTGAAGAATTCAAAGGCACCGGCAACTCGGAAATCGTTCTGGACCGCAAGGTCGCAGATAAGCGGATCTTCCCAGCGCTTGATGTTGGCAAATCCGGTACGCGCAAGGAAGAGCTGTTGGTCGAGAAGGACAAGCTTTCCAAGATGTGGGTGCTGCGCCGCATTCTCATGCAGATGGGTACAGTGGATTCGATGGAATTCCTGCTCGACAAGATGAAGGATTCCAAGACCAACGAAGACTTCTTCGAAACGATGAACCAATAGGGCGGGATTCGATTGCCTGCCGTTGCGGATTAGCGCTGATCTTTACGCCTTTTTAGGTAGGCAGTTGTAGTGCCCGCGACACCATATATCGAGAAAACAGATGTAGGTGTCGCGCACAATGGAACAAATTTTCTACACCAGTATTGCGTCTCCAAAGGTGAATGGAGGCGATGTTTTTGATATCATCTCCGACGCTTCTGCGCGCAATAAACAGCGAGAGATCACAGGTGTTCTGACGTTTGTTTCAGGCTGCTTTTTTCAAGCGATTGAGGGGCCAACTTCGTCGCTCGACAGTTTGATTGCTTCGTTGAAAAGGGACCCGCGGCACCATTCGATGCAGATTGTGCGCCGCTGGTCGGTCTCTGAAAGACAGTTTCCCGACTGGCATATGCACCGATTATCAGTGGATGACGTTGAGAGCGCAACCGAGAGGTTTCGCGCACTTCTTTCCCACCATCCTGATAGTGAGGATATTCTTCAAAGTTTCAGGGATCTGGTCAGACCGTAACTAGGCGCCGGGCTAAGGCTTGCTTTGCTTCTCCAACTGCCTGCCCATCATCTCCCAAACCTTGTTAACAGCCTTAAGCGGTCTTACCATTACTTTGAAATCCAGGATCATTCCTTCATCGTCAAACGTGATCATGTCGATCCCGTTGACGTGTATCCCTTCCATTTCTGTCGTGAACTCCAGCACTAACGTATTGCCGTCCAGAATCTCGCGTTCATAGCGAAATGATTCGTTGCCAAGCGTTTGCCCGGCTGCAGCAAGATATGCGGTAGTGATCGCACGCCCCACTTGCGGTGTGTGCACTACGGGCGAATGAAACACAGCGTCTTCTGAAATTATCTGAGCGAGATCTTCAGGCTTGCTGCCAGCATCAATGACCCGGTGCCAGTTTTCTAGGCCCTTTTGTGCGCCACTCATGGCGCTCAATCCAGATTGGCCGCGAAGAAGTCGCGTGTGCGCGCATCAGCAAGCTGCGCTGCTTCATCCGCTCGCCTCTTGCCGGCTTCTGCTGCAAATCCGTGGTCAAAGCCTTCATAATCATGCAGCGTCGTTTTAGGGTGCGGATCGAGAGCGGCATGGATCGCAGCCTGCGCTTCTGGCCCTACAAAGTGATCTTCAGTAGGGATATGTAGCATTAGTGGGTTAGCGATTGCGTCCTTTTCCTCGAGCATCTGGTCGATCATGACGCCGTAATAGCCGACAGATGCATCGATATCGGTCCGTGCTGCGGCCATATAGGCAAGTCGCCCGCCTAAGCAGTAACCAACACAGCCAACTTTGATCGCGCCGGCTGAGTTGCGGATCCAGTCAATCGTTGCCGCTATGTCCTTGACCCCATCGTCGGGATCATATTTCCCAAAATATTCAAGCGCTTCGTTGAATTCTGCTTCAATATCGGGATCGAGCTCTATCCCTGATTTCATCCGGTAGAAGAGGTCTGGTGCGACAGCGAGATAGCCTAATTCAGCCCAGTCATCGCACTTCTTGCGGATACCTGGGTTCACACCGAAGATTTCTTGAATGACAATAATGGCAGCCTTTGCTTCGCCTTCGGGCTTTGCCACATAAGCATTGAATGAGCCTTCGCTATCGAGCGCGGAAATTGTAACGGTTGCAGACGTGGTTTGTGACATCAGGGGAGGGTGCTCCTGTTATGTGCTTGGGATTTACGCCTAGCCAAGGCGCACAGGCTTTGCCAAACCAAAACAAACATGAGAAGCCCGCATTTTGATAAGCAGAGTTTTGTTGGGTTTGTCAGGTAAGTAACGGAGGAAGAGCAATGAAAGTCAACATCGAGATTGACTGTACGCCGGAAGAGGCGCGGACTTTTATGGGCTTGCCCGATCTTACCAAAGCCAATGGCGTGTACGTCGATACGATGACGAAGGCCATGAAGGGTGTGACCAGTCCGGATCAATTGCAGGAATTTGCGCAGCAACTTGCACCCATGGGTCAGGTCGGGATGAAGCTGTTCCAGAACTTTGTCGAAGGTTCGATGAAGGCAGGTGCGGCGGCCTCTGGAAAACCTTCCAAGACGGACTGACGTCAACAAACTGACGCCTAACAGAGCTAAACAGCATGGATGATACTATTTTTGCGCTTTCAAGCGGTGCGCCGCCTGCTGCAATAGGAGTCATCCGGATAAGCGGTCCAGCAGCTGGCGAAGCTTTGCGAGCACTTACAGGGAGAGACATTGCGCCGCGATCAGCCCGCCTAGCGCGGCTGCACGATCATGCTGGCGCAACGCTGGATGATGCGCTCGTGCTGTGGTTCCCCGGGCCTAATACAGCAACAGGCGAAGACCTTGCCGAACTTCATTGCCATGGAGGCCGGGCAGTGATTGCGGCGGTAGAGGCTGCTCTAGCCCTTATGGAAGGGTTGCGATCAGCGGAACCGGGCGAATTCACGCGCCGGGCCTTCGCCAACGGGCGGATAGATCTGTCAGAAGCAGAGGGTTTGGCGGATCTGCTCAGCGCTGAAACAGAAATGCAACGCAGCGCAGCCTTTGCGATGGCGGGCGGCGCGTTTTCGAAAACCATAGAGGATTGGCGCGCGCGTATTCTTGGGTTCTCGGCTGAAGTCGAAGGGGTGTTGGATTTCTCCGACGAGGAAGATTCCGCTGGTTTGCCGGCGGACTTTTCAAACCGGCTCGATGTGCTTTGTGAAGAACTGGACCTTTGGTTGGCAAGACCTCGGGCAGAGCGGCTTGCCGAAGGTTTCAAGGTTATCCTGGCGGGACCACCAAACGCGGGAAAATCGAGTTTATTCAACGAATTAGTTGAAAATTCGGCTGCAATTACGTCGCCTATAGCAGGCACCACTCGCGATGTGATTGAGCGCTCGGTTGCCTTGTCTGGAATTCCATTTACTTTTGTTGACACCGCGGGCCTGCGCGAGGACGGGGACGACCCCATCGAGGCAATTGGAGTTGCGAAGGCCAGGCAGGCGTTGGAGCGCGCTGACCTTGTCCTGTGGTTGGGTCCAGAAGGCGAGGGGCCTTTGGGCTCATGGGAAATTGCGGCTAGGAGCGACGCCGCAGATTTCGAAGCAAAGCACAACGCTCGCCATACGCTTTCAGCTGTAACGGGAGAGGGCTTGAATGCTCTGCGAGAAGACCTGATCGAATGCGCACGCGAGTCAATGCCTAAGCCAGGTGAGGCAGCGTTGAACGCGAGGCAACACGCTTTGCTGGCTGAGGCGTATGCCGCTTTGCAAGAAACAACAGGACGGTCCGATCTCCTCATCGTTGCTGAAGGACTGCGGGCGGCGCGACTGGCATTTGACCGGCTGGTTGGTCGTGCGACCACAGAAGATATGCTGGACACGCTGTTCGGGCGCTTTTGTATCGGAAAGTGAAGTTTCACGTGAAACACTGCTTCTGCGCCTGGAACTACAATCTCCTTTGACGGCAGGCGATCCGGCCACTATCTGAAGCTCCATCATGCACAGCTATGATGTCCTTGTTGTCGGCGGCGGTCACGCTGGTGTAGAAGCGGCGTGCGCATCCGCTCGCATGGGTGCGCGTACCGGATTGGTGAGCTTTGACTTGGGTGCTGTCGGGGCGATGAGCTGCAATCCCGCTATTGGCGGGCTTGGCAAGGGCCATTTGGTGCGCGAGGTTGATGCCCTCGATGGTGTGATCGGGCGGGCAGCGGACGCCGGGGCCATCCATTACCGGATGCTCAACCGCTCCAAAGGGAGCGCCGTATGGGGCCCACGCGTCCAGGCGGATCGAATTTTGTTCAGAGCCGCCGTACAGAGGATCGTCCGAGAGCAGGAAAATCTCGATTTGATCGAAGGTGAAGCGGCGGCTTTGCGCTTGTCGGGAGGGCGTGTCTCTGGCCTCGATCTTGCCCATGGGACCGCCTTGGAGGCCTCAAGCGTCATTCTTTGTACTGGCACTTTTCTAGGCGGCACGCTGTTTCGCGGGGAAGAGCGGTTTGAGGGGGGGCGCATAGGAGAAAATGCGGCACACAGGCTCGCACAGCAATTGCGCGGGGCCGATCTTCCTATGGCGCGCCTTAAGACAGGCACACCGCCCCGGCTGGACGGACGCACGATTGATTGGGCTGTCTTGCCGGAGCAACCCTCGGATGGTGAGTGTTGGACGATGTCTCCGATGACACGCAGCCGCGTCAACGTTCCAGTTTTTTGCGCAATTACACGCACTACTGAGACTGCGCATGATGCAATTCGCGCCAATTTGCATCGCTCGCCACTCTTTACCGGCGCAATTGATGCGGCCGGCCCGCGCTATTGCCCGTCGATTGAAGACAAGATCCATCGGTTTGGCGATCGCGACGGGCATCAGGTGTTTCTTGAGCCAGAAGGGCTGACCACACACCTGGTCTATCCCAATGGCATCAGCACATCACTCCCATCCGATGTGCAGCTCACCATGCTTCGCGCTATGCCGGGGCTTGAGCGCGTGGAGATGGAGGTGCCGGGCTATGC
>WTKI01000411.1 GCA_011524425.1 Altererythrobacter sp.
GAAAAACGATCAACCCCTGCTGATTCGACAACAAGACAAACAGGGGAATGGCCGGGCGCCGCTTGCGCGAAGTTTGCAGCGATCCGGTCCCACGGCATGTCTCTTTGCAAATGCACATGCCCGTCAATTGCGAGTGGCATGGGGCGGGAAGATGATGACATTGGTTCTGTTGTGTTAGGCGTGTCAGGCACGGCAGCTATTGGGCCAGGATCACTTCACCCGTTTGATCGGATGAATGTTTTCAGTTGCTGCACCTTCGGGCGCTTCGACAGAGTCACTGTGACTTGGCTCGCCAGCAGGCGCTTCATCGCCAGCGTCATCAACCCGAGAAACGGATCGCACATGATAAGTTGAAAACTTGCGTGCGCGTGTGAACATGACGATTTCCGCAATCAGACCTACCACTGCGATCTGCAGTCCGAGCACGATCGAGAGCACGACTAAGAGTAGCAGCGGACGATCAGCCATCGGCACTGAGTAGAATGTGCGCTGGATGACCATATAGATGCCAAGCAGGATACCCGCTGCGATAAAGGTCGCACCAATCGAGCCAAAGAAGCGGAACGGTTTCTGCATAAACCGCATCAGGAAGCCCATGGATATAAGATCCAGCAGTGCTCCTAAATAGTCTGTCGGCGCATGATAGCGGAACTTGCGGTCCATTTCGGACTGGGGCAGCATCATCAGCTTAACACTGTACCCGGCTCGCTCAGCAATCAGCGGAAGGAAGCGGTGTTGCTCATCCTGCAGGTTGAGCTCCGGCAAAATGTTCGTGCGCAGCAAACGCACCGCGCAGCCCGGGTCACGATAAGGCGATCCGGCAAGCGATGCGCACCGATCAAAGAACCAGCCGCGAAGACGGTTCATAGGAGTGTCCTTGCTCCGATCGCGCGCCGCGGTGACGATATCAGCACCGCTTTCATCTTCGAACAGCTTGCCGATATGACCAGGCTCAAGCTGGAAGTAAGCCGGCAAGATAAGGATCTGCTCGCCGCGGGCCCGGCGCGCGCCTTGCATCAGGCAAGCAGCCTCTCCGAACTGCGAAGGCATACGCAGGACCAGATCAGGCTGGTTGTCTTTGTCTACCTGCGAAAGGCTTTCTTCAAAAGCCACATGCGCGCCATCGACAACGAAGATAAGCTCATAGCTTTCTGCATGGTCTTTTACCGCATCGCGATAGGCATCAATGAGGCGCGGTACGTCATCGAAGCGTCCACACACCGGAATGATTACCGAGACATCTAAAGGCATATTTGCATCAACCATGTTCAGCCTGATCCACCAATTGTTCCAAGGCGTCACGATTGCCGGAAGGCAAGCCAGCAGCGAGACGCGCATACCGTGCTACGCTGGGTTCGATCTGCGCAAACAAAGCGCCCAACAGACCCCAAGCGAGAATAAAGATAGAGAATGAGAAAAATACAAACGCGCATGCAGCCTCAATCACGGAAACGGTGCCGTCTGTAAAATAGGCGAAGGCGAGAACACCGAAAGCTGGCAGCAGACCAAACAGCAGCGGCCATTGGATCCACTGCAAAGGGTGGCGTGCATAGCTCAGCAAAGCACGGATTGAGATAATATCGAAAAACACCTTCTGGATGCGCGAAAACCCGTATTTGGAAACTCCAAACTGACGCGCGCGATGGTTGACTTCAATTTCCGCCAGCTTTGCGCCAGCCAGACTGCACAGGGCAGGAATGAAGCGGTGCATCTCTCCATAGAGCGGAATGCCTTTGATGAGCGGCGCCTTGTATGCTTTCAAAGAGCACCCGCTGTCTTGCACTTGCACGCCAAGAATGCGGCCCATCATGCGGTTCGCGACTTTTGAAATGAAAACGCGCGCTCCGCCGTCGCGACGCTTCTTGCGCCATCCAACCGCGATATCGCTTCCTTGATCGATCAAGGCGAGCAAGCGAGGGATGTCGCGTGGATCGTTCTGCAAGTCGCCATCCATTGTGACAACCACTTCGCCGCTTGCCAGTTCGACGCCTGCTGCCATGGCAGCGGTCTGGCCAAAATTGCCGTCCAGCTCCACGACTTTGATCATCGGCATTTCCAGCATCATGCGGCGTGCTTCGGACAAAGTCGCATCGCTGCTTCCATCGTCAACCAGCACGACTTCAATACCTGGCAGGTCCGCGCAGTGCGCCGCGATGTCGCGGCACAGCAGCTCGACATTGTCTTCCTCATTATACAAAGGAACAACGATCGATACGGACTTGATCACGGTTTGGATTGCCCCCAAAAAACGCTAAGATTTACAACTTGCTCGTCCCAGCACGTGACAAAGCAAGATTTAAAATCACTATGACAACACTTTTACCGTAAGTCCCTTTCAGAATCGACAACATAGTAGTGACATAAATGGACGCGAACCAGTTTGAGACAAAGCCGCAAGCACGGCTTAACAAAATACTGGGTATCAAGCTCGACCTGACGACATGGTTGGTTCTGTGCCTGGTATCTATCGCTGCTGTTTTGCGGCTGGTCGGTTTGTCGACCCGGGAAGTCCATCCTGATGAATGGTATCATGTTCTGGCAGGCGCCAGCTGGGCTGAAGGCCAAGGCTTCACCTTCATCCGGGGGATATACGATAGAGCCTGGCCCTACACGCTTAGTGTGGGGCTTGCGGATCTATGGCTTGGGCTCGAAGGCTTTGTTGCGGGTCGGTTCCCGGCTCTTGTGTCTGGCATTTTGTGCGTTTGGTTGATCTATGTCTTAGGCAAACGCGCTGCTTCTCCGGCGGTAGGATTGATCGCAGCAGCGCTGCTGACCGTAGACCACATGGGCATTGAGTGGAGCCAATCGGCACGATTCTACACCATGCAGACTGCCTGCATATTAGCGCTCGCCTGTTTGTTTGCCGGACCTAGTTTTGGCGCCCCGCGCGCGTCGCCTGTGAAAACGGCAGTGGCTTTGGCAGCTGCTCTCGCCATCGCGCTTTTGGCGCTGATGCTGCAGGTTATCTCGATCCTAGGGATTGCAGGGCTCGTTCTGTTCCTGGTCACGAGGACACCCTATTTTTCATGGGAGTTCGTCACGACCCCATCGCGCGAGCGGACCGTCATAGGAATTCTTGTTATCGTCGGAGCTGCAATAGGAGCTGTTGGCTTTGCAATGATGTGGCCAGAGCTGAGAACCACTCAGGCCTGGGCTGCACAAGATGCGAACAATTTTCTTTACTACGATGACTACCTGCGAGCCATGTACGGAGTGCTGTGGCCTCTCACGCCTTTGGCAATCCTGATGGGCCTATCGCATTCACGCAAAGCAGTGTTCATCGCGCTTAGTGTCATTGTTCCTGTCCTGCTGGTCCAATCGCTGGGCGGAATGAAGGCACCTCGTTACATAATGCAGGCTGTGCCCTTTATTATCCTGTTGTGGGCGGTGGGCCTGCGCAGCGGTTTCCTTTGGCTTGCCGGTATGATCCGCGACCGTATCCCTTTCGGCGATGTGGGCCCGGGCCACTGGGTTTCAAATACTTTGGCGCTGGGAGTTCTGGCTTTCGCTCTTTCCGGCAATTTGTCCTTCAGAACTTCAGCGCAGTGGACCATAAAAGATGGCATCGCGACCTATGCCGGTCAGCCGGTTTTAACAGGTGATCCGGTCGCCCCGGCCATTCAGTCCGCTTCGCGCGAAGTCGCCGGCAAGCTTCGCAGCGATGGCACCATGCTGATGGCATCTGATCCCTGGTTCCAAGCCTATTATGGCAACACGGCGCACTTTGCGCTGATCAATCCCCGTAATGACGATGATGTGCCGCTAAACTATGAGCGCAAGACCGGGCTTGTTCGTATTGGCAATGCGCAAGAACTGGCTATCGCCATGGCTTGTGTTCCCAAAGCGGATATTCTCGTTCTGAATAAAAAGGTTGGCACGTTCTACCTTCCGCCAGAAACCATGGCGGTCATCGAACAAAACGCGACGCCGGTGGATATGGAAAACAAGGTTTTCAGCCTTTACCAATGGGACCGCCCTGAAGACCAAGCGGATCAAGACTGCTCTGTTGTAAACGAGGAATTAGCAAAGCAGGTCTAAAGCCAATGACAGTCCAAAAGACAAAATCGGTCAAGGGTCTGTCAATTGCCGGATACAGTAACTGCCTCTGAAGATTACGCACTTCGCTTTTCAGGCGATGCAGGCGCCTATTTGCTTTCAGTTCAGGCGCAATCGATCGCTGCGATGGTCGATGTGTATCCTGCAATTGGTGCAGGGGCCAAAATCTTGGACCATGCTGGCACGCACGGACAGCTTGCCGAATTGCTGGAACAGCGCGGCTATCTAAGGACCGTCAGCGCATCCAAGATCGACCTTGTCGATCGAAGCCAAGCCCATTCGCCAAAGATTGTAGGCAAGCTGGATGCTATGCCAGTGGCCGACAAGAGCTTTGATGCTGTGGTAACAGTGCGTCTGCTTGCTCATGTCGATGACTTGGATTCGGCAGTTCGCGAAATGTGCCGCCTCGCGCAAAAGACAGTGATCGTGGACTATCCTTCGATGCGAAGCATCAACTTCTTTTCGCGCTGGCTGTTCAAATACAAGAAGAGAATTGAACGCGATACGAGGCAGTTTGTGAGTGTGTCAGACCGCCATTTAGAGCGAATCTTTGCAGAGCAAGGATTCAAATTGGTTGCGCGCCACCAGCAGTTTTTCATCCCGATGGCGTTGCACAGAGCCTTGGGGGACTCAAAGGTCTTACGTTTCGTTGAACGCACCGCCCGTGCAATAGGAATCACTAGATTGATTGGAAATCCTGTCGTAGCGCGATTCGACAGACTAACTATCGAGTAATTTGATGCGCATTGGTGTTACGGGCGGCACAGGCTTCACAGGTGGAGCTCTGGTCCGACAGCTGTTGGATGATGGGTATGAGGTGATCTGCCTTGCTCGCGATGCGCAGCGATTGCCGGAAGCGGCGCGCGCCTCTGCTGTTATCGGCACTACTGATCAGCCCGGAATAGCTGAGCGCTTTGTTGAAGGCGTTGATTGCGTAATCCATGTCGCCGCGATGTTTCGTGATGTCGGCACGACTGACGCGTTTGAGCGGGTCAATGTCGGCATGACGAAGGTTTTGCTCGATGCTGCTGAGGCGGCAGGAGTAAAGCGGTTTGTCTATATTTCTACGATGGGCGTGCATGGCAGCGTTCCTAAAGTGCCGTCCGATGAAAACGCGCCGTTTTCTCCGCAAGACGATTATCAACGTACCAAGCTCAAAGCAGAAAAAATGTGCAGGGCGCGCGGAGAGCAAGGCGGGATTGAAGTCGCGATTGTTCGGCCATGCGCGATCTATGGGCCGGGCGACACGCGGATGTTGAAGATGTTCAAGATGATCCGGTCTGGAACCTTCTTTATCGCTGGCAAGTTCGATGCCTATTTTCACCCGGTCTATATCGACGACCTGATCCAAGGCATTACTTTGGCGGCGACAAAGCCGGAAGCCAAAGGCGAAACATTCGTAATCGGCGGGGCTAAATATTACAAATTGCGTAATTATGTTGATACCGCAGCCGACATGCTGGGCGTACGCCATCCTTGGCTGAAATTACCATGGCAGCCGATGATGGCTCTGGCATGGACGTTTGAGCAGCTCGGCTTGATCTTCAATTTCACTCCGCCGATCTACCGTCGCCGGCTGAAATTCTTCAAACATGACAGGGCCTTCGATATTTCCAAAGCTCGGCGGTTGCTTGGCTATGAACCTCAAATCGACATAGAAGAAGGCTTCAAGCGCACCATTGCCTGGTATCGCGCGGAAAATTTACTTCCTCCTACCTAACATGGCCCGCTCTGCGACACTGTGGACAAGCGGCTTTCGCAAACCTCTGTTTTGCTTAGATAGGTTGTCATGAGCGAGCGCAAAAAATCGGCTTGGACAGGCATAGCGAGGGTTTTGATGCCCTCTTTTGTCGTGTCCTTGTATTACTTCTTGAAATTCAAGGCAAAAATCAGCCCGAAAGCTGAAGTCGAGATGTCCGACAAGCTGCAATTGGGTCATGATTGCCATGTTGGCAGCTTTGCCAAGATCAAAGCGACCGACGGTGTGCTGAAGATTGGCAATCGCGGACGCATTGCAGTGGGGGCTTTTATCGATGGCGGCAAAGGTTCGACTATCGGCGACAATTTCATCGCGGGCCCGCACGTTCATATTGTTGCAGCTAATTACAGCTATGCAAAAAAGGGTGTGCATTTAGAGGACATGGAAGTGGTCTCTAAAGGCATCACTATCGGCGATCATGTGTGGCTTGGGGCAGGCGTTACTGTCACAGATGGCGCTGAGATCGGTGACAACACTATCGTCGTTGCAAACTCGCTTGTGACGCGCAAATTTCCGCCGGACGTTGTCTTGCAGGGCAATCCGGCAAAGATCATCGCTCGCCGCTGATTGGCGGTCAGAGCTCTAACGGAGGCAGAAGTGGCCAGCGTGAAAGACATCGTCCTTGGTGCGATCAAGGACATCAATGAAGACCTCGACATGGAGCAGTTCGAGAACCCATCCGATGAAACACCGCTTTACGGCGATGACAGCGAATTGGATTCGCTTTCGCTGGTGATGCTGGTGGGTGAAACCGAAGCGCGTATCAATGATGCGTTCGACAAGGCAATCGTGATTGCGAGCGAGAAAGCCATGTCAATGCGCAACAGCCCGTTTCGCAGCATCGGTGCTTTGGTGGAGTTCATCGAAGGGGAGCTCGCTGAAGCATGAGCGGCGTGATGATCGTGACCGGCAGCCGCAAAGGCATTGGCCGCGGTATTGTCGAGCACTATCTGGCGAAAGGCTGGAAAGTGGCTGGATGCAGCCGTGGTCCGTTTGAAGACGCGCCGGAGGGCTATCGCCATTTCGAAGTGGACGTAGCTGACGAGAAAGCAGTTGTCCGTATGGTCAGCGATGTGCGCCGCGAGTTCGGCCAGATCGATGCTCTGATCAATAATGCCGGCATCGCTTCGATGAATCATGCATTCTTGACGCCGCTTGCCAAGATGGAACAGATTTTCGCGACCAACACTTTCGGCACATTTCTGTTCTGCCGCGAAGTGGGCAAGGTGATGATGCAGAAGAAGAGCGGCCGGATCGTCAACTTCGCGACTGTCGCAACACCGCTAAAGCTGGAAGGCGAAGCAGCCTATGCCGCGTCGAAGGCGGCTGTGGAATCGCTGACACAAGTGCTCGCGCACGAGCTGGGACAATCCGGCATCACTGTAAACGCGGTGGGACCGACGCCTGTTGATACCGACCTCATCAAGTCGGTGCCCAAGGACAAGATGGACGCGCTGGTGGCGCGCCAGGCGATCCAGCGCAAAGGCACGATCGACGATGTGATCAACATTTGCGATTTCTTCATCAAGCCCGAGAGTGATTTTGTGACCGGTCAGGTCGTCTATATGGGCGGAGTGTGCTGATCCATGTCGGCCGTAAGCGGCCTTTTACAGCGGTTCGATAGCTACGC
>WTKI01000132.1 GCA_011524425.1 Altererythrobacter sp.
CCTCTCTCCAGCGCTTCCACGAGCGGAATACCATATCCTTCGGCAAAGGAAGGAAGCAATACGCCTCGGGCGCTAGCTATAGTTTTTGCCATCGCTCGATCATCAAGGTCGCTTTCGATTTTAACGAAGGGTGACACTTTAGGGCTTCTTTGCAGCCAGTCCAACACACCCTCGCTGCCTTTGCCCAACGATCCAGCGAAAACGAGCTTTGGAGCCGATGGGCCCATCCGATCGACCAATTGGGACCAGACCCTCAGAAGCAAATGCGGATTCTTGCGTCTTTCAACTGTGCCAACCGCTACGAAATCGTTGGAATGCGTCGCCAGATTAGGTCTCAACTTTGGCAGGCTGCCGCTTGCGATATGAGCCACTAGCAATGAAGGAATATCCAAACCGCGATCGCGAGCAAAGCTTTGCAAAGCATCTGCAGTCGATTGCGAGTTGACGACAATGCCCGCTCCCTGGCGAATGGCGCTTTCAACGCGTCCGCGGTGCCTTTCTGACTTGTGCGGTGTTGTCACTGAAGGGTTTGTAATCGGGATGAGGTCATGCAGCAGATACAAGGGTCGCAGTCCGGCGCGCTGGACCCACCTCCAATGTGCTTCCAAGTCAAAGTCGGAATGTCCCACATTGATGTAAAATGCATTGCGTATTTGGCTGGGCTGCAGCGGCGCCGCGGCGCTCATCGTCAAAGCTGCAACCAGTGCCCGGCGAAACTGCCATTGGGGAAGTTCGAGCGAATCCATCAGCAAGTCGCTAGATGCGCGATTGAGCATAACCGCTCTGCCGCGAATTTGTATCACCGCGATGGAGCGATGTGCGAAATGCGCCGCATATGCGTCACAAACCCGGTCGATCCCGGTCGGGTTTGAACCATTCCAGCACCGTGCCGTCGCGCGTGTCATATCGAGAAATACCGGTGCAGTCATGAGGCGGACGCCATCGTTTGCAACGCATCATCGAACAGCGCGTTTTCTTGGAAAAGTTCTGGCAACTGCGAGGGGACTTGTTGCTTTGCGAGGTGCAATGATTGAGCTTCATCCACGTCTAGCCACCAGCTTGAGCCGATATCGCACGTTCCTGCCTTGCCGCGATCTGCAAGCTCTTGCATTCCATCGGAAAGCGAGCCGGCCTTCCCCTGAGCAACGGAAGATTTGATTGCATCAATCAACCCAGAATTCACCATGAATGCACCGCAATCAACAGCATCGTATCGATCAATATCCTTGCCAATGGCTACGATCTGTCCGGTTGCGTCGGTGCGAACCCAGGTGGCATCATCTGGATCCACTAAATCGGAGTCCACTCGACGATCTATCGCAAGGACAGCATCGTTTCCGCCCAACTGTGTGCCAGCAAGCTGTCTTAATGTGTCATGCGCAAAAATGTGATCGGCCATCACCAGAAAGAATTGATCGCTCAGCGCATCAGCTGCCGCGAGAATAGAGTGACCGTTCGGTTTCGAATAGTCTGGCACCCTTCGGGTAATGATTTCGACGCTGTGTCTTTTGGAAATGTCCGAAAGACTGTTTTCGACTTCTTGCGCGCGGTATCCCGTTGCAACGACGATTTTGCTGGCGCCCACACTCATAAGTTGACGGATTGAGATCTCAAGCAAGCTAATCCCGTTGACGTGGGTCAGCGGCTTGCATGGCTCAATCGGACGAAGTCGACTTCCGTATCCGGCGGCCAATATAAGGGCGTCCATCGTTTTGAACTCCGGCCGGCTCTATTCCGCTGCTCTTAGCTGGCCGACCAGATATTCATCCAGTAATCGGCCCGCTGCATTTTCGTCCATCTGATGGGGTGGGTGCTTGCAATAATATGCGCTCGGTACCGTCAAAGAGCCGCTTTCTCCATTGTCCAACGCAAACCGGCAGAACCTGATAGCGTCCATAACGCAGGCTGCCGCATTGGGGCTGTCCTCAACTGACAGGCGAAGCTCCAGTTCGACTGGAATACCGCCCCATTGCTCCCCTTCTAATCTTAAGAAGCACAGCTTGTTGTCTTTTTGCCATGGGACATATTCTGAAGGTCCGATTTGAATATCTTCTGCCGCCAAACGAGCTGACAAAGCCGCTTGCACAGCTTCGGTCTTGGAGGTCTTTTTGCTGGTCAGACGCTCACGGTCGAGCATGTTCATAAAGTCGGTGTTGCCGCCTGTGTTGAGCTGATAGGTTCTCTCTACAGAAACACCGCGCGCAGAAAACAGCCTGGAAAGCGTGCGGTGGACGATCGTTGCGCCTACTTGCGCTTTGATATCGTCCCCAATGATCGGCAGCTTGCGTTCTCGAAAGCGTGCTTCCCATTTAGGGTCGCTGGCAATGAAGACTGGGATGCAATTGACTACAGCAACGCCAGCTTCCAGCGCGCACTCCATATAGAATTCTGTTGCGGCTTGAGAGCCAACTGGCAAAAAGTTTAGCAAGATTTCAGCACGAGATGCTCTTAGAGCTTCTACGATTTCAGCCTGTGTTGCATCCCTCTGCCCGGAGAGGCGGAAACCGCGCTCACCTCCGTTTAGCATATGCTCTGCAACGCCATCGAGCGTGCGCCCTTGGATAACCTTTGCGCCGGTAAGAGCCACATCGCAATTGAGCGCCTTGGTATTGTTTGGGGCAGCAAAAATAGCTTCGGCAATATCCTTGCCTACCTTGCGCTCATCTACATCAATGCCGAGCACAAATTGGACGTCTGAAGGGACATATCCCGCAATGTCAGGATGGATCAGGCCACCTGCTGTGGGATTGTTGGTATAATAGGAAACGCCTTGTACTAGGGAGCTAGCACAGTTTCCGACGCCGATTATGGCAATGCGGATGGGGGACATAAGACGCAAAACCTCGATTCTAAGAATTGTCAGGACCTAAGCAGTCACCCTCTCCATATCCATGATGCCTTCATCCATATTGGTTGGTCCCATTACAATCTTGAAACAAACCATCGCCCTTTTGGTTCTCTCAGGGCTGTCTTTTTCTTATTTTTCTGTCTTTTACGGGCAATATTAAAAGCAGCAAGCCCGGATATAAATTATACGCATTTGATGGTCGCAGACTGTCTGTTTTCTTGACCGTTTGGACTTGTTCTAGGGTCTAGTTCACCGAACTTAACGAGGTCTGACCATGATTGAAATTTGTCGATGCAATTGTGCTTGCCTATGCATCTCGATCGCGCGATGCAAATACGATGCCAGTGATTTGTGTTGATTGTCGGTATATCCGTCCTCGGCCGAGCGGGATCGGCATGCATGTGCGTGAATTGGTGGCTCGGCTGCCCAATTTAGCTCCAAAGTGGAGCTTTCTGCTTTTGCGTAATGCTGAAATGGACGAACCTTTGTCCACGGCTCCGAACGTCAAAGAACAAGTAATGCGGCAGGGCGCTAATACCCCGCAAAGCATGTGGGCCTTGCCGAGGCTTGTGGACTTTGAAGGTGTGGACCTGTTTCACGCACCTTCGAACATTCTTCCAGCGGGCGTGCCGGTGCCAACTGTCACCACGATCCATGACATCATGTGGCTTACCCGGCCTGCCCTTTGTAATGCAGGTTTCTGGGGTCAAATTGAACGGCGCTTCTACAGCCACGGGTTGAGGCGAGCACTGCGTTCGAGTGAAGCGATTATCGCAGTGAGCAATGCCACAAGACTGGACATCGAACGTTATCATCCCGCGGCGGCCGAAAAGACCACCACCATTTTATCGGGGGTTTCCGGTTCCTTCCGGCCTGCAGAAATCGGCCAGAGCGGTAAGGCCGACATGGATATGCTTGGGCTGAATTACATTCTCGTAATCGGACAAAATGCGCCTTACAAAAATCACGCTGGCGCCATTCGCGCGTTTGCGCAGGTCGCTGTTGGCCATCCAGATGTTCAGCTCGTTCTTGTGCAGCGCAGAGGCAGGCGCTCGCGTCAGCTTGTCCAGTTGATACGTTCGTTGAACCTCAGCAGCCGTGTCCATTTTGTTGAGCCTTTGGACGATGAGAATCTGGTTGACCTTTATGCTGGTGCCATCGCGCTTTTGCACCCTTCATTATATGAAGGTTTCGGCATGCCGATCGCAGAGGCGATGGCTTGCGGTTGCCCGGTGATCACAAGCGACGTGTCTGCGATGCCTGAAGTGGCCGGGGGTGCTGCCCTGCTGGTCAATCCGGAAGATGCGCAGTCAATTGCTAAGGCCCTGCGGGATGTCCTTAGCGATGCAGACTTGCGCAATGCGATGCGCAAACGGGGATTGGACCGCGCAAAGCAGCTATGTTGGGATCGCTGTGCCGAGCAACATATCGAGGTGTATCGGCGTGTAATCGAGATCGGCTAAATACTGCCATTCAGATCCCGCAAAGTTCGACGAGCGCGGGCTACGCTTGTTGCAAGAACAATATTCAAAACGACAATTTCAAACAGGAAATACCATTCCGGGTTTCCTGCGAGCATTGCCAAGCCCAATCCGATAGTGCGGTAAGGCGCTCCTAGAAAATCGCTCCCGTAAAGAGCTTTGGGCCCGGCACGTTCAAGCGCGGCCTTTACATGAGTCGCCTTCGATGGATCTTTGAGCGCCCGATCGACCGCTGGGTCAGTGGGTGCAAGCCAGTCGGATAACCAAAGATAGGCACGAGCGAGGGCAGAATTGACGGCTTTCGATCTATCGGCATCTGGCTCAGTTCTTAGCCAGCCCAATCCATGCATCCATTGCATGTATTGTCGCCGTTGAGATTCATAAAAATTGGCTTGCAGAATACGGCTCAACCCTGCCGCGATGGCCAGAATCCAGCCCATCAAGCCCCATGTCAGAGATGCCAGATGACCCAGCATCAGATAGAGCACGATATGCCCGGCATAGTCGCAAATACCGTCGACAATCTCACCGCTTGGGCTGGCTTTGCCAGTCAAGCGGGCCAGGTCTCCATCAGCGCCATCCAGAACATGCCAACAGGCATGGATTGCGAAGCCGAATATGGCCGAATATGGCCAAGCTTCGTCCGCATAAACCCATGCAGCCAGAATGATCGCTACACCGCCAGCGACTGAGACCATGTTTGGGGTGACAGGGGTCTTGCTGAGAGCAATTGCGACCCGCGAAGCTAAGGGGTGAAAGACCGCAGCATCGAGCGGGTGCTGTACGGAACGGACACGGCCAGTTGCTGATATGGTCTCGTGTGGCTGTTGTCTCATTGAGCCTCATTTTGTTGAGTTTGCTGATGTCCGCCTCCAAACCTGTGAGGAAAAGAGCAACCAAATGATCGTAACACTAATTCCAGTCTGCTAGCTAGTAAGGCAATGCCTCAATCGTCTCCAACAGCGATCCATTTCTCAAGCGAGAAAGTGGCCAATGCGCTTGTAGCTGGCATTCCTGCTTGCGCGCGCGCGCTTGCTGTTCTTGCTTCTGAAGATGAAAATCTCTGTGAGATACGTGTCGCGGTGCCCGGCGGATGGAAACCCAGCGAGTATTGTCAGTCTGAGGCAAAGCGGCTCGCGGGGCGGGTAGATTGGCACGCGACTGACGAGACCGATCCGGCCGAAGGCTTGACTGTCATAGGCGTCAATTTGCTTGACCAGAACGCTCAAAGAGGCCTTGAGAGAGAGTCCGAAGCAGAGGAATTCAAGGCCCTGAACCTTGCGTCGCGAAGGATCATTGGCTCTACAGGCAAAGCGGCGGATGGGATTGTCTCGCGGCACATAAATCGGCCCATTTCCCAATTCTTGACATCACTGATGCTGCGATCTTCACGCACGCGACCTGGCCATGCGACTGCAATTGCAGCGCTGATCGGCGCTCTCATGATCACAGCACTGATCTTTGGCGGCTCGCATGGGCTTCTGGCAGGAGCGGTGTTGTTTCAATTGGCTTCGATTATCGACGGCGTCGATGGAGAGATGGCCCGCGCGACTCAGCGGTCTTCCGATCGCGGCGCAATGCTCGACAGCCTGACCGACGCCGTGACCAATCTTGGTTTCTTGGCAGGAGTAAGCTTCAATGTTTGGCAGCAAGGGTTTGAAGCGGCTGCAGCTGCCGGCACATTGGGCTTCATTGCCTTGGCGCTAGGTAGTGCCATCCTTGGCATGCAAGCGCGGCGCGCCGGAGGTCCTTTTACATTCGATGCCCTAAAGCATCAGATGCGCGTTAAGCCAACGAAGTTCAAGCAGGCCTTGATTTACATCACTATGCGCGATTTTTATGCGCTGGCTGCGTGTCTCGCCATTCTTGCCGGAGCGGCGGTGCCTTTGCTTTATATCTTTGCGTTTGTAGCTTCAGGATGGTTCGTGGTCGTATGTTATTCCTTGGCGTTCAAGCGCAACACTTCAAACCTGCAATCATGATGAGGCAATAACAGCGATTGCAATTTTCCCTCTTTGGTTCAACATGATGGCCTGATGACCGAAGGGCCATCGTCATCATTTGATCGTGTGCAGCCCGCTTTGCTGGGGGGAAGGAAGAAGAAGTTGCCAGAGGGTGCGACCCTTTTGACGCCTTTGATGCGATGCGGTGCCGGTATTCTTGCGTTTGTGGTCGCGGGCGTCAGCGTGAATGTTGCGGCAGCGCAAGACAAAAAACAGGCCGACAGCGCTGCCGAGGTTTATGGCCCTGAGATACCAGAACCCGCAGCCAGTGGGTCTGTTGCCCCGACAGGGATTCCCAAGGCACTTGCACAGGCTGTTGCAAGAGCCTTGCAATCCAGCCCTCTGCTGATGGCTTCGCAAGCTGCCAGCAAGAGTGCTGAGGCGGATCTTCGAACAGCCAAGTGGCAACGCTTTCCCAATCTGACTGCCGAGCTGTTGAGCGCGACAGGCGGCTCGACGATTGCTGATACCGATGGCCTTGCCGCCAACCTTGCTCTTGAACAGCCGGTTTGGACAGGCGGAGCAATAGGAAGCAGTATTGAGGAGGCACGCTTTAATGCAGGTGCAGCTGCGAGCAGCGTGGGTGTCACCGCACAGACACTGATGCTTGATGTCATTCAAAGCTATTATGATGTTGCCCGGTTTGATAACCGCATCACAGTCCTGGAAGAGGGATTGGCTCGCTATGGTGAGCTTTCCGCGAGTATAGAGCGCCGCGTTTTACAACAGGTTTCTCCCGCTGTTGACCTGACACTGGCTCAATCGCGAATTGCGCAATTCAACGCTGATCTAGCGGCTAGCAAAGAGCAGCGGGATATAGCTTATCTGCAACTCGTCGAACTGGTCGGCGAGGATGTAGCGTTATCCTATGATGACATTTCGGATCAATCTGTTTCCTTGCCACCTGAAGACCTCGCCGTCGCAGAAGCGAACGCGTGCAGTCCGACAATTGACGAGCGAACCAATCGATTGGGCGCCGCGCAATCTGCTTACGACAATGCAGAAGCGCAGCTTTTTCCGAGGGTCTTGCTACAATTGTCGCAAAACGAATTGACAGGAGCGCGTGCGGCAGTCGTTCTGCGCGCGCAGACCGGCAA
>WTKI01000008.1 GCA_011524425.1 Altererythrobacter sp.
GCGGGGCCTTCCCGTGCCGGATACGCAACTGCAACGTGACTGGCTGCTCACTCTAGCTTGATCTGAATCGAGAACGTCCGCTTTCCACCCCACTTTCAGACATTAGCCAACCGTCCCATCACTGCGCCACCAGTCGGTAAGCGAAAGCGGACGAGCAGGCGCAGCGCCGGCCAGCACTAAAAGCCCTGCGGTAATGCCCATATTCTTGAAGAAGTTCTGCGTCTCGCGCTCGACCACGTCGCCGCTCATCGTCCAGAAATCATGCAGCATAAAATTGACCAGCAGCACATAAATCACGCAGGCATAGGCCACCAAGCGCACATGGCGACCCGCGATCAGCGCGAGCCCGCCAAGTATGTTGGCAGCGGCTGAAAACCACATCAGCGGAGCGGCAAAGGGTATCGCGTGGCTTTCCATGTAGGCGATGCTTTGCTCTGGTCCGGCCACTTTCATCAGGCCCGGCATCAAGAAATAGAAGCCAAGCAAAACCCGTCCGATTGCAATGCTGATCTGAGCCATGAAATCCCTCTATGAGCGGTAATTCATAGACATTAGGTGGCATTGGGTTTCGGAACAAGTTAGACAGCAAAAACACGCCCTCTGTCAAAACAGGAAGTGTTCATCCTTCGGTTAGTTTCGCGAAGGAAATTAGCCGCAGGGGATTGCTCTCTAGATAGAAATCTGCAGCGAGAATGAGGGGGATCGAATGAGCATCAGGTTTTGCACGGTTCTAAAGCAGATCAGGAACATAGCTTTGCTCGCGGCGGCAGGCCTCGCGCTTGCTTCGTGCAACAGCGAGCCAGTTGCGCTCACACCTTCAGAGCTGGAAGACAAGAGGGCAGAGCTCGACGCGATCCTTGCTGATCCAGCAGAACGAACCAGATTGATCGCCCGCGTAATGGGTTCGACTGAAGAAGCAGATCGTCATGCCTTCATGAAATTTCACATCTTCGGATTTGCTGGTGACGGAAATCTGATCCCGTTCTTCACAATGAACAATTATATCATCCAGACGTGGGAGCCGGGGGATAATGACAGCTTTAATGTCCAGCATCGCGAAGTCGCTTACTATTCGAAGTTTGATACCGATGAAGCGATTAGCGAGTGGGAAAATCCGCTGACCGGCGAGACTGTGACCTTGCCGCATTTCGTGCTCGGGCCAGTGCCGCGCCAATATGGTCCGGGGATCGGGCAAGGAGTTGAAAGCTTTGGCCCGGATCCGATGAATATCACTATGATTGGCGATCGTGTATATGTGCCTACGCTTACGCGGCTCCAGCTTCCCAACGCGCTGCTCCCTGAAGAATGGGGCGCCTATTCTTCTGGCGAAGTTGTCTATTGGGATTCCATGCTGGTATTCTCTGCCGATGTGCGCGAGGCTTTGGATAACACGAAAACCCATGTGCCGGCAGAGATGCACATGCAGAACCTTGTGAGTTGGGCCCCTTACCTCAAGCTTGGTCAGTCGCCCGGACGCACCATGGTGCGTGCCTATGGTCAGCATATCTCAGGCTATGACGACCTTCCGGCAGAAATCCGCGAGAACTTGGAGACCTATACACCGGAGATATTTGACGTCGAAAGCTGGCAAGAGCTGCGCCTTGATACTCCTGAGTTGGTTATGGCGCTCAACGCGCAGCGAGAGGCAGGCACTCTGGACATTGACCAGCCAGGCTATGTTGAGCCCAGGATCAAGCGCTTCGATGAACTGGAACTCGAGAATTGATTTTCGCTTAGGCGCTCAGCATCACTCGTTCGACCCAGGTTGAATGTACACCGCTGCTGATTTTGTGTGGCAAATGCGCGCGGCAGATTGGGCCTTTAGTCACATCACTCGCATCAAGGATAGCAAGCTCTGACGTACCCTTGTTTTCGTCGATCAGGAAGGTGACTAAGTAAGCATCATTCTCGGTCGATGCGCCCTTACGTGGCACAATCGGACTTTCGCTCGCATAGACGCCTTCGGGCAGTTGATAGGCCTGCTCTTCGCCGGTTTGCGTGTCATGACGCACATAGCCATTGAACAGGAACCAGCCCGGCTTGCTGGTGGTAGACCAGACATAGCGCGAAGGCTTCATCAGATAATCGGGGTTGATCATCCCGAATTCGACGATGCGGTCAGACAATCGCTCTTCGCGCGTTTCTCCCGTAGTTAGGTTGAAGCGCCAGCGATGCAGCTGCGGCTGAAAGCTGTGCTCGTCAACATAAGCCATCATATGCGCATATTTGCCGAACTCCACGAGCGGGTCAGGCATCGGCTTTTCCTGAAAGTATCCCTCCAGCACGACTTCATCGCCATCAGGGCCGATTTCTTCCCACGCATTGGTCCAATGCAGCACATATGTCGGTGCGGCTTCGAACCAGCGGATATCGTGAATCCCACCATGGCGCGGGATGAGCGCAAAGCGCGTCGGCTCGCCCTCGTGAAGGCGCGCTGCATGAATCTCGCGCTTCAAAAGCTCTGCATCCCAATAAAGCGGCATGTCATTGAGGATTGACCAGTTTTTCGTGATCGCCATGTCATGCGGCAAGCGCGGACCGGAAAGCGGGATAGGTACGTAGTGGACCAGCTTTCCTGCCCGGTCGACAACGCCATAATGCATGTAAGGCGCATGCACGCTGTAGTTGAAAAACATCAACTCGCCGGTTTGCTCGTCCACCTTGGGATGGGCGGAAACGCCGTCCAGCGGTCCCCACGGCGCTTTGCCCAAATTTTCGAGCGTGACCGGATCGAGCATCCACGCTTCTCCGCATTGGTAGAAGGTCGCATAGGCGACACCCGCATGCACGATGATGTCGGTGCTACCAGTGTCCTTGAGACCGCCATGTGCGCCAAAACCAGGGCGTTTTGACGTTCCGGTAGGGTCCATCAAACCGCCCCACAACGCGCCGCCTGCGATCTGTTCGGCTTCAAAGCAATGCGTGCGTACAAAGCGGTTGCGATAGCTCGCTTTGCCGCCGCGAATATCGACCTGATGCACCATCGCATCACCGTCAAACGGGTGATGCCTTCCAAGTGGCTGGTGCACGGGATTTTCTGTGTTGCGCAGGTAGATACCGTCAATATCGGCAGGAATAGCGCCTTCGATGACCTCAAGTTCCTCGACCGTCACCTCTTCGTGAACCGGTGTCCATGCCCCTGATAGATAAGGGTGGTTCGATGGCTCGAGCGTGTATTTGAGCGGCGGCTCACGGGTTACTTGCATCAGATTTCCTCTCCACAGTGAAGAGTAGCGTAAGGCTAAATGGGTGCAAGTCCAACTCGCTCGGAACATGCTCGTGCCAATGGATTGACAGCTCGATTTTCCGCGTTCTCAGGACGAATTACGGGTGCAATGAGCATATCATCACACCCGTAACCCCGAGCGAGAAACGTGCGACTGCTCCTCACTACAAAACTGAATTCACTACGTTCTTTCACAAGACTTGCGCGCTCTAAAACTGACCAAAATGTGCGACCACGAAAGGCTCGGGATTTCGACCAAGAATTGAAGCGTGTTTTTCTGGCCCCCCCTTCGAGCATCTGTGTGCTGCAGACAGCTATAGGCTCAGATTTTAATTCTGCATAACGGGATTGTTAGAATTATAAATTCGGTATATACGAATTAATATGGATATCGTCGCTTTCCGAACATTCCTCGCGGCCGCAGAGAGTGGCAGCTTCGCGCGCGCCGCGGAACGCGTTCATGCGAGCCCCAGCACAGTGACAGAGCGCATTCAGCAATTGGAGCATCGTTTGGGCGCGCGTTTGTTTGAACGGAACAAGCGCGGATGTAAGCTCACCCAAGCAGGCAAACGCTTTGTCCCTTCCGCTCAGCAGTCAGTGAGGATGTGGGACATTGCGCGGCATGACGTTGGCTTACCGGATCGCTTTAAACGCTCTCTCGCCTTTGGAGGGCAATACATTTTATGGCCGGATCTGATTGGTTGGATGGGGCAGGTGCGCGATGCAATCCCTGACCTTGCCATTCGCGCAACAGCGGGCGCATCGCGCAGGCTCAACCGGGATTTGGCAGAGGGCACGCTGGATATGGTCGTGCTTTACGATCCGATTTTTCGTAACGATGTAGCTGCGGAACCTGTTTTTGATGACCAGCTGGTTCTTGTGACCGGAGGGGATAGTGCAAGCTGGCAAGAAAGCTTCGTGCCTATTGAGTGGGGCCCTACCATTGGGCCACGCATCGCCGCGCAGATTGGCTTGCCGCCGGATAGTGGACTGGTGCTGGATCTAGGTGAACGAAGTGCGGATTGGTTGGTCGCGCACAAAGCCAGCGGATACCTCCCCCGGCGCCTTGCCAAGCGTTTCGCTGCTGAGGGCAAGCTCACCCAACTGCATGATGCGCCGACATTCGATTACCCGATTTATGCTTGCTGGAGGCGCGACAGCGATGCTGGACTGATCGATGAATTACGAAGTCTGCTGCTTCGAAACTTTGTTGAGCCGGAACTGGTCTAGACCTTGCGTTTGCGCATCATGCCTTCTTGCGCGACGCTTGCAACAAGTTGGCCTTGTCGATTGAAAATCTGCCCATGATTGAAGCCCCGGCCGTTGCCGCTCCACGGGCTGTCAGTCGCATAAAGCAGCCACTCATCAGCGCGCGCTTCGCGATGAAACCAAAGGGCATGGTCAAGGCTAGCGCCGACCAACTCGCCGCGCATCCAGCTGAGGCCGTGCGGAAGCGCGGCGGTGCCCAGCAATGTGAAGTCGCTCGCATAAGCGATCACTGCGCGGTGCAGGGCGGGGTTATCAGGCAAAGCAGCTGCGGCTTTGAACCAGCTATGTGATTGGGGCGGTTTAGGTTCTGCATTCATCCAATGCAGCTTGTCGCTAGTCCGCGTCTCAATCGGGCGAGGCTTTAGCATGAGGTCGCGAGTTGGGCCGGTGATACCAGCTTCATCAACGTATTTGCGTCGAAGCTCCAGATCGCTGCGTAAGTCTTCAGGCGG
Organism: Altererythrobacter sp.; assembly: GCA_011524425.1. Taxonomy (GTDB): domain Bacteria; phylum Pseudomonadota; class Alphaproteobacteria; order Sphingomonadales; family Sphingomonadaceae; genus Erythrobacter. Next base: position 4,948 of record WTKI01000008.1, read on the forward strand.
TGGGACGTCTGGAAAGGCAGTGGCTTCGTGTGACATGCCTTCCTCCGGTCGTTGAAAGCTCGCCGTGAGGTTAAGAATAGGCCTCGTTTTGCCATCGGCGCCCGTCTGGCTGGCAACGACACGGCGATTGGCAAAGCTGCGACCGTCAAAGTCTGCTTCGACGGATAGATCCGTGACTGGGCCTTCCTCGCCGCCGCGCAGGAAATAAGCATGGAGCGAGTGCGCTTGCTTGCCATCTGTTACGCTCGCTTGCGCAGCCTGGAGCGCTTGCGCGATGACTTGTCCGCCAAACATACGGCCCACCCCATCGCGTTGCGCTTTGCCCGAAAAAAATCCTTCTCTCGATTGCTCCACTGTGAGCAACTCGACGAGGTCAGCGACTAACTTTGCAGGGGACGGGTCGACACTCATAAAGGCTCTCTTGCCGAGCGATCTGCCTGCGGTCAATTCAGTGGCAAAAGAAAACCCCACTGGACTTGCGCCCAGCGGGGAATTCTCAAATCAGATTAGAACCTGAGTTTAGTGCGCGCCGGCCAAAGCCGCGAGCAGAAGAAGAGCCACGATGTTCGTGATCTTGATCATCGGGTTCACAGCCGGGCCTGCAGTGTCCTTGTAAGGATCACCCACAGTGTCGCCGGTCACAGCAGCTTTGTGAGCTTCTGAGCCCTTGCCGCCGTGATTGCCGTCCTCGATGTACTTCTTCGCATTGTCCCATGCGCCGCCGCCAGCGGTCATGGAAAGCGCGACGAACAGACCGCCAACAATCACGCCGAGGAGCAGGGCACCAAGCGCTGCAAAGGCGTTGTCTTGGCCTGCAAGGAAGTAAATCACGAAGTATGTGACAATCGGCGCGAGCACTGGCAGCAGCGAAGGCACGATCATCTCTTTGATCGCAGCTTTCGTCACCAGATCCACTGTGCGGGCATAGTCAGGGCGGCTCGTGCCGGCCATGATGCCTTCGTCCTTTGCGAACTGGTCGCGCACATCGACAACAACGTCGCCCGCAGCACGGCCCACAGCTGTCATGCCCATCGCTCCGAAGAGGTAAGGCAAGAGCGCGCCGAGCAGCAGCCCGACAATCACATACGGGTTCTCAAGGCTGAAATCGACATTCGCATCCGGGAAGAAAGCGCGAAGGTCAGCGGTGTATGCAGCAAACAGAACCAGTGCTGCGAGCCCGGCTGAGCCGATAGCATAACCCTTTGTAACAGCCTTGGTCGTGTTGCCCACTGCATCGAGCAGGTCGGTCTTTTCGCGAACGCTCTCGTCCAGACCAGACATCTCAGCGATGCCGCCGGCATTGTCAGTGACAGGACCATAAGCGTCGAGCGCCACAACCATGCCAGCCAGAGCCAGCATTGCGGTTGCGCCGTAAGCGAGACCAATCAGGCCAGCCAGCTGATATGCGCCAATAATGGCCGCAATGATCACGATGGTAGGCAAAGCGGTCGATTCTAAGCTGATCGCAAGACCTTGGATCACATTTGTGCCGTGGCCCGTCTCAGAGGCCTTAGCGATAGACTTCACCGGACGGAAATTCGTGCCGGTGTAGTATTCTGTGATCCAGATGATGATGCCTGTCAGAGCAAGACCGATGAGTGAGCAGTAGAACAGGTCACGGCCGTGGAATTCCACGGTATCACCCGGGTTCAACACTGTGCCCATGTCACCCAGCACATACTCGGTTGCAAACCAGATCAGCGGGACAGCAAGCACCGCAGTCACGATAAAGCCTTTGTACATCGCGCCCATGACATTGGTGCCATTGCCGAGACGCACAAAGTACGTGCCGATAATCGAAGTTACGATACACGCACCGCCAATCAGCAGTGGCAAGCTCATCAACGGGAGCAACAGATCGCCAAGCTGTTCTGCAAACAGAAGCGCTGTCAAAACCATGGTTGCACCCACGGTAACCACATAGGTCTCAAACAGGTCAGCCGCCATACCAGCGCAATCGCCAACGTTATCGCCGACATTGTCAGCAATGGTTGCTGGGTTGCGTGGATCATCCTCTGGAATGCTGGCTTCGACTTTGCCAACCAGGTCAGCTCCAACGTCAGCGGCCTTTGTGAAGATGCCGCCGCCCAGACGCGCGAAGATCGAGATCAGCGATGCGCCAAAGGCGAGGCCTACCAGGCCGTCAATCACAGTCCGGCTGTTCGCTTCCAGTGACATCGTATGCACGAGCACGTAAAAGAAAACCGCGATTGCAAGCAAAGCGAGACCCGCCACGAGCAGGCCTGTAATAGCGCCCGCACGGAAAGCGATGGTAAGGCCTTGCTGCAGGCCTTGCTCAGCTGCTGCGGCTGTGCGGACGTTTGAGCGAACCGAGATGTTCATCCCGATATAGCCTGCAACACCTGACAGCACTGCACCGATCACAAAGCCTACTGCCGGAACAACGCCGAGGAATACCCCCACGATGACCGCAGCCACAACACCGACGATGCCGATGGTGGTGTAT
>WTKI01000015.1 GCA_011524425.1 Altererythrobacter sp.
ATTCACGATCAGGCGCAGACCAAAGCGTCTTAGGCAAAGCTGTGCCGACATAAGACACGTCCGCTCCACTTTCGATGAGCAAGCGCGCCACCAACAATTCGGAACCTTCATAGCCGGATACTGTCACGCGGCCTGCAATGGGGTTCGCTGCCAGCGCGCCGCGAATGGCGCTGACAAAGCCATCTTTCGCTCCATCAATCTGAGATTGTTTTACACCGCACGCAGCGCCGATCGCATCCAGCCAGGCGGCTGTTCCGTCTGCGCCCACTGGGGCTGAGCCAACCACTTTGCGCCCTGCCGCTTCAAACTCGCGAACGCTGGCGGTGTAAAACGGATGAATGGCACCAACCACCGTGCAATCGAGAGCTGCATAAAGCTCGCGCCATTCGCGCGTTGGAACAACAGGCCCCGGTGCGATCCCGAGCGGCTCGAGCATTCCTGCGATCCCCATCGGATCTGCAGGGAACATCTCGCCCAGAAGCGAGACTGTTGGGCGACCATCATGGGCAGGCGCGCCTTGCTGCGGCGCAGCGACAGGGCCTTGCTCAGCCTCTTGCCGCGCATAGGCGAGCATCGCGCCAGCCAATACGTCTTTTGCCTCTGCATGGGTCGGAATACCGAAACCTGGCACATCAATGCCAATGATCCGAACTCCGTTAATCTGATCGGGCAGCAACCGCAAAGGCACTCCGCTAGCGGTTGGTACACACAGATTGGTTACAACGATAGCGTCGTAATTCTCTGGATCCGCAAGCCCCTCAACTGCTTCCTTGATGTCTTCAAACAGCTTGCCGGTCACCAGCGTTTCAGAGCTAAATGGCACGTAACCAACCGTGCGGCGCGCACCGTAAAAGTGCGATGTGAATGTGAGGCCGTAAACGCAGCAAGCAGAACCTGAGAGGACCGTTGCCGTGCGGCGCATCCTGAGGCCAACCCGCAAGCTACCAAAGGCGGGACACATGCTTTGCGGCTGGTCATGAGGACCGGCCTCAGGATCAACTGGATAGTCCGCCGCATAGCGGTCCAACACATCGCTTTTACCAGCAGCACGGGCCGCCTCTTGCATGGTATTTGCGCCGCCATGACAGCTACCGCCAGCCGAAGCCGCAACTGCACCCGCATCAATATCGATGCGGTCGCGATCGCGTCCAGACCGGGCGGCGTAATCTGTCATGCGCTACACCTCGTCATAAACCACCTCGAGCGATGGCTTCGGCTTATAATTGCCGCCGCGCATATCGGCCTGTGTCGCTGGGACGAGCTGTATGTCGCCACCAGTGTCCTCGGGAGAGAAGAGACCAAGCAGCCCATCCTGGTCGAGGGGAACGGGCTGGCGCGGCGGCGCCTGGGCAACGTTGGTGGCAAGCTCTTCGAAGAGCCCTCCCCACTCGCCGCCTGGCATTCCGATAATCTGGTAGTTCGCTGATTTGCGGCGGATATCCTCATCCGCAGGGATGGCGCAAAGAACCGGTATATCGACGGCCTTGGCAAAAGCCTGCGCTTCACCTGTGCCATCATCCTTGTTCACGATCATACCGGCTACGCCGACATTGCCGCCCATTTTGCGGAAATATTCAACCGCGTGGCAAACATTGTTGGCGACATAGAGCGATTGGAGATCGTTGGACCCCACAACAATCACTTTCTGGCACATGTCCCGCGCGATCGGCAGGCCAAAGCCGCCGCACACCACGTCGCCCAAAAAGTCGAGCAGGACATAGTCAAAGCCCCATTCATGGAAGCCAAGTTTTTCCAGGAGTTCGAAGCCGTGAATGATGCCGCGGCCGCCACATCCCCGGCCAACTTCGGGACCGCCCAGCTCCATTGCAAAGACACCGTCTCTCTGGAAGCAGACATCCTCGATCGTGACTTCTTCGCCAGCGAGCTTCTTTTTTGACGATGTTTCGATAATGGTCGGGCAACTCTTTCCGCCAAACAGAAGACTGGTTGTGTCGGATTTGGGATCACAGCCAATCAACAGCACGCGCTTGCCCTGCTGTGCCATCATATAGCTGAGGTTAGACAGCGCGAAGCTCTTGCCTGAGCCGCCTTTTCCGTAAATCGCGATAACTTGAGTCTCAGAAGTCACTTCACCAGTGTGAACCGGATCGGGTTCTTGCGAAGCTTCGTCCCTTAATGCTGCGTCATTGGAAATCTGGCTATCAAGCATTGTCATGCAGCTTCTCTCCAATCGAGCACCATTTTGAGGCAATCCGGATCTGAGAACGCGGCAGGATAGGCCTCGCCCGCATTGGCAGCGGGCTGAACATCAGACACTAAGCCATCAAGCGAAAGCGCGCCGCTTTCGATCATCGCAAGCGTTGCGGTTAGATCATCAGGAGACCACTCTGCAGCAATGCGCATCCGAGCCTCTTTCTGGAAGGCCGGCGGAAACGCGAAATTGACCCGCTCCGAATAAAATCCAGCAAGGATAACTTCACCTTGCCGAGCCAGACGCATGACAAGATCGTCAAGCACCTCAACATTGCCGCTTACATCGCAAATTACACTATAGTCATGCCGCTCGTCTGCCTCGGGCTTCGTTACAGTGTAGCCACGCGCGCCATTGCAACGGCTGTCAGACGTTTCCCAAACAACAGGAGCATCGCCGCCCATCGCCATGGTCATTCGAGCCATCAAGCGACCCAAGACGCCGTGCCCCACTATCAGCTCAGGCAAGTCGCCGCCTGCGAGTGCATGATGGGCTGTTGCCGCAAGAGCGACCAATACACCCGACTCGGCCAAGCCTTCAGAGATCGGGAATGCACGTGCCGCCGGGACAATAAGCCTCTGGCAATTTCCGCCGAATAGCCCGCGTGCACTTTCATAACACGAAGCGCCGGGTACAAAGACCCACTCACCTACGCGCGAGCGCGCCTCAGAGCCGGCGTCTATGATACGTCCGATCGACTCGTAACCAGGGACAAGAGGATAACCCATCCCAGGAAAATCAGGCATTTGACCGCGATAGAGGAGCTTTTCGGTCCCTGTGCTGATCCCGCTCCAGCGAGTTCCTACCAGCACGTCTCCGGGCCCAAGCGGAGTCAAAGTAACCGGCCTTAACGCCAGTTGCTTTGGTGCCTCCATTAGGACTGCTAGCGCGTCCATTCCTCTAGGCCTTCCCCTTTCTGGCCGGGCCTTTGCCTCTCCGCAAAGGTAGTCCCACCCATTGTCCTCCTACAGGAACAGCTGTAAGTGTCAATCATACATGACACTTTTGATGTCAGGCAATTGCGACAAGAAGGCTAGTTGTGACGGGCTGATCGGTCGCGACTCGCCGAACGCTGCGGAATCCGGCGGCTTTAATCATGGCTTCAATTTCTTGTGCACTTCTCGGTCTGCCGGATCGCATCGCCCAAAGGTAGAGGCCAAAATAGGTGTCACCCATGGCCGGAGATTCGCGAGTCCCTGACATCGGCTCTGCTACAAGTAAGCGCCCACCGGGGGCGAGCGCTACATGAATCGCTCGCAACAGTTTTTGCGCAGGGCCATCGTCATGGTCATGAAGAATTCGGACGAGGCTTATGGTGTCGTAACCCGTTGGCAAAGGCCCATGAAAGAAGTTGCCACGGTGCCATTCTATCCGTCCCGCCAGCTCTGGAACCTTCGCACTTTGCTTTGCGCCATCGATAACACCAGGCAAATCAAATACGCCCACTCCCAAAGCAGGATGCTGCTTCCGGACTTGCGATACAAAAACACCCCGCCCGCCCCCGATATCGAGCAGCTGCTTGGACTTTGAGAAATCATAAGCGGCAACCACTTGCTGCGAGACCATTTTTTGCGACGCAGCCATAAGTTCCGAATAATCGGAGACTTCTGCAACGGATTCTTTACCCGCTTCTGCATGACCTGCATAACGCCAAAATTCAGAAAGCGCTGTAGGCGTGGCCCTGTCATCCTTTAGCAAAGCGGTCGGGTCTGAGAGGTCACTGTAGAGCAGCTTGTGGTGCTTGATCATAGCTCTCGCTCCGGCATTTTTCAGCAGAGCCGCACCTTCCTCTCCAAGCATCCAATGATCTGGAGCGACTTCTTCGGCAATATTTATGCCCGCTGCTGCTCTGACCAATCGATCGGCCGCTTGAAAAGAGAGAGAAGTCGAATCAGCAATGCGTCTTGTTGTCACTACCCCTTGGCCCAGCAGATCGAGCAAGCCGCTTTCAAGCGCTGCAAGCAAGGTTTGAGTATAGGTAAATCCTGCCAACAGATCGAACAGCCGCGCTGCTCGCTGACGCGCTGTCCGGCGCAAAACGGGAGTCCGTGCAGCCCATCTCTGGAACCTCTCGCTAGCAAAAACCCGATTGCGAAAGGCAATCCATTTGAGCTTCCAAACCTGTCTCTTAGTGAGAGGCTTTTCAGAACGAACGACTTCCATTTGTCCATTCTTGTGGACACATGACATGTAAAGGTCAATAAACGGTGATGGTTTGGCGACCAGCGTATTTTCGGCATGCGAGGTGGCAATAAGGTGAATGTGGCAATTATCGGTGCGGGGATTGGCGGGCTTGTTTGCGCTCTCACACTCGCGCTTGAAGGCCATGAAGTGGAAGTGTTCGAAAAGGAAGCGGGACCAGGCGGCAAAGCGAGACAGCTTCCGGTGGGTGCAAGCATGGTTGATGCCGGTCCAACGGTCTTCACAATGCGCAAGGTGTTTGATGCTCTGTTTGAAAGAGCAGGTGAACGGTTGGAGGATTGGGTATCACTCCAGCAGGCTCAGATCTTGGCTCGGCACGCGTGGAATAGCGAGAGCCAGTTGGACCTGTTTGCCGATCGGAGAGCTAGCGAAGAAGCTATCGGGGATTTTGCTGGAGCGCAATCAGCCTCGGAATTTCGGTCCTTTAGTGCAGCAGCCGAACGAGCCTATACGGTACTTGAAGACAGCTTCATGCGCTCCTCCAAACCCTCTTCACCCCTGGCGCTGTCCTGGCGGATAGGCATGACACGGCTGGCTGATCAGTTAGCAATCCGTCCGTTTTCCTCACTTTGGAACATGATTGGGAGCCATTTCAGCGATCCTCGCTTGCAACAGCTATTCGGGCGGTATGCGACCTATTGCGGGTCATCACCGTTCAAAGCACCCGGCACTCTGAGTTTGATAGCTCATCTGGAGCAGCGTGGGGTGTGGATCATCGACGGAGGCATCCACGCGCTTGCAAGCGCTATGCAAATGCTCAGCGAAAAGCAGGGTGTCCGGTTCCACTTCAATTGCCAGGTTGAGCAGATACCTGATGCCGGGGCTAAGCAACAGCGCATCGTCCTCAGTCAAGGGAAGGAACACTCATGCGATGCTATCATTGCCAACTGCGACCCTAATGCGCTCGCCAACAAACTCTTTGGCGATGCGGCAGCCCGCGCGGTGAAATCGACACCAAAAGCGGAACGGTCATTTTCTGCTATGGTGTGGATTGCCGAAGCTGAGGCGAAGGGGTTTCCCCTCACGCATCACAATGTGCTGTTCTCACCGGATTATCCGGCTGAGTTTCGCGAACTATCAGCTGGCACGACGCCGACTGATCCAAGCATTTATGTGTGCGCTTTGGATCGCAAAGCCAATTCGGATGTTCACACTCCTAATGGACCTGAGCGCTTTCAGATCATCGTCAATGCCCCTGCCAATGGCGATACGCATCACTATTCAGTTGAGGAGAAACTGCAATGCACCCGAGCGATGATGCAAAGCGCACAGCGATGCGGCCTCAGACTGGAGGAGCCTCTGCACCATCAATTGCTGACGCCGAACGAGTTCGAGAGGCTCTCACCCTCGACCGGCGGAGCAATTTATGGACGGGCCTCGCACGGATGGGCGGCATCCTTCCAGCGCCCGGGCGCGCGCACGAGGATCCCATGGCTTTATTGCGCGGGCGGGGCGACGCATCCGGGAGCGGGAGTCCCCATGGCGGCCTTATCCGGCTTGCAAGCAGCCCACAGCCTGATGGAAGACCGCGCTTCGGCACGCAAATTCCATCCGGTGGCTATGGCTGGTGGTATGTCGATGCGATCAGCGAAGACGGCCAGCACGCTCTGACAATCATTGCCTTTATCGGATCGGTTTTCTCACCATTTTACAAGCGCAGCGGCCGACATGATCCGCTTGATCACGCCTGTCTGAATGTTGCACTTTATGGTCCGCAAGCGCGCTGGGCGATGACAGAACGCAAACGGCATAATGTGAAACAAAGCCAGGATCGTTTGCAAATTGGCGCGAGCGCGCTTCGCTGGACCGGCGAAGCCCTAGAAATCGAAATCGAAGAGCGGGACAAGCGGCTGTTCAACCCCTTCAGGCGGCGAGTATCTGGGACTGTCCGCATTACCCCTGAAATCGTCAACCCAACCGCCTTTGCACTGGATCCAGCGACCAAACATCGCTGGCACTGCTTGTCTCCAAAGGCGCGGATCGAAGTTGATATGAAAGCGCCTGATCTAAGTTGGAGTGGTAGCGCCTATCTCGACTCCAACTTTGGCTCTGAATCTTTGGAAGAAGGATTTCGCATCTGGCATTGGTCCCGCGCGCATAGCTCAAAAGGTGCGATGGTTTGCTATGAGGGCGTTCGCCGCGATGGTTCGCGCTTTGCCAGTGCCTTGCGTTTTGCGCCTGATGGGAAGGCCAGCGCAGAGGCCATTCCTGAACTGGCGCATCTGCCCCGCAGCAAATGGCTGGTCGAACGCTCAACTCGGTCGGATAATGGTGCTGCGTCTGTCGTCCGCACTTGGGAGGATACGCCGTTCTACTCGCGCTCGGAAATTCAAACCCAATTGCTTGGTGAGAATGTCGTCGCTGTTCAGGAAAGCCTCGATTTGGATCGATTTAAATCGCCAGTCGTCCAATTCATGCTGCCCTACCGCATGCCGCGAAGTGGCTAGTCTTCTGAGGACTGATCGGGTTTTTCGTCAGCGGCAGCCTTTTCTTTATCGCGCTTGATCTCACGGTTAACCGACCAAATCTGGCCGAAGGCAATCGCGAATGCGACGCCATAGAAGAAGGCTATTCCGATCCAACTAAAGTCCTCAGCAAAGTTCTCGATCATCCTGCTGCTCGCATTCGATCAACCGGCAGAACCCCTTGTTCCTCTGCAAAAACCATTATCAAGTCAGCAACCGTCTCTGGCTTTTCCTCATGGGTCAAATGCCCCGCACAAGCGAGGGTCTTGAGCGTGGCGTTTGCCATGCAGCGCGCAGCGGCTTCGACGCTTGCAGCTGGAATCGCGCGATCACCGTCTGAATGGACCAGAAGCACTTGATTGGTCAGCTTGAACAATTGCCGCTTGAAGGCCTCCAGATCCCAATTTGCCATCATTTCTAAAGCGCCGCGGGCATGGTGATGATTGCCAAAAAGCGACGCATAGCAGGCCTCGTTAATGGCGTCGGTTCGCGATCCAGTGGAGCGCTGTAAGAACCGTCCCGCTTCACC
>WTKI01000111.1 GCA_011524425.1 Altererythrobacter sp.
CTCGCAGCGGAATTGAAGAGGGATCGCAAACCACATGAAAGATATAGCACTTTGGGCCGAGGCTGATTGGATCGCGGCGATCGCCACTCTGGTTCTAGCCGGCTTCTTGGTTGGAGGCGCCTATGCTGTGACACGCAAGGAAGCGGAAGTCGGCGGACACCCCAAGGGCCTGTACATGCTGTTCTTTGCAGAAATGTGGGAGCGCTTCTCCTATTATGGCATGCGCGCCCTTTTGATGTTCTATCTCGTTCAGCATTGGCTGTTTGAAAATGGGCCCGCCAACATCGTGTATGGTGCTTACATAAGCCTGGTTTACATTACGCCAGTCCTTGGAGGCTGGTTAGCAGACAACTATATCGGTCAGAGAAAGGCTGTCCTGTTCGGCGCTATCCTGCTTACCTTCGGGCACTTCCTGATGGCATTTGAGGGAACCGGCGGTCAAGATGATCCGACCATAAACATCTTCTGGCTTGCGCTAGCTTTCATCATTGTTGGTTCTGGCTTCCTTAAAGCCAATATCTCTGTCCTTGTCGGGCAGCTGTATCCACGCACCGATGTGCGACGCGATGGTGCCTATACGATATTCTACATGGGAATAAACGTAGGGGCAGCAGTCGGCGCGATCCTTGCCGGATATCTGGGAATTATCAAAGGCTGGGAATACGGATTTGGCGCTGCTGGCTTAGGCATGTTGCTCGGCCTTATCGTGTTTGTCTTCGGCAAACCCTTGCTCATGGGCAAAGGCGAGCCCGCCAATCCTCTGGCTGCGAGAACTGAGGCAAGTGTCTACGGCATCGGCATAGTCGGTGTCGGAATCATGTGGTTTCTAATCCAGTACCAGTCGCTTGTCGGCTGGCTTATGCTGGTCTGTGGTGTGCTTCTCCTAGGATACGTGCTGCTCGAAGCCTTCAAGCTGGAAAAGGAACCTCGCGAGCGTATTTATGCAGTACTCTTCTTGATCGCATTGCAGCCATTATTCTGGGGGCTGTTTGAACAAGGCGGCGGTTCGCTCAATCTGTTCACTAACGAGTTCATCGATCTGCAGGGTGTTCCCGCCCCGATTTTCCAGTCGATCAACCCAATCTATATCATTCTGCTGGCCCCTGTCTTTGCTGGCCTTTGGACGTGGCTGGGCAGAAAAGGTTGGGAACCTTCGACACCCGCCAAGTTTGGCCTCGGCCTGTTCCAGCTCGGGTTTGGTTTTCTGGTCCTCGTGTGGGGCGCAGCCACCGTTGGCGTGGATGCAAAGGTCCCGGTGATTTTCCTTTTCGGCATATATTTGTTCCACACAACAGGCGAACTTTGCCTTAGCCCAGTCGGGCTGTCAGCGATGAACCGGCTTTCTCCAAAACATCTAGCCAGTCTGATCATGGGCGCTTGGTTCTTCGCTACCGCGGGCGGTGGCTTTGTTGCTGGATTGATAGGAGCGGCGACTGGCGGCGAAGATGGCGCTATGTCGCGACAAGGTGCACTAGATGTCTATTGGACAATTGGTCTCATAGCGATGGGCGTAGGTGTTCTGGTCATGATCCTCGCAAGATTTGTAAAAAGGTTCATGCATCTCGATACGCTCAAGGATGACGACGTAACAGGCACGGCAAGTTGAAGGACACAGCTATGAATTGCGCAGCACGCCTCATGCTCATAGCAGGAAGCGCGCTTGCGCTGGCAGCCTGCACCACGACCGATGGCAGCGAAAGCGGACCCGAGGTGCAAAGCGCTGCGTCGCAAGCGCCAGCCTTCAGCTTGCCGCCAACGCCAGCTGATCCGTACCCGTCAACCTATAAGCCCTATCCAGGGGTTGAGACGCTCATCATTCCGACCACTGTCTTCGATGGAGCTGGCGGCCGGATCGACAATGGCTGGGTGCATTTTCGCGATGGCAAGATCGTCGCAGTAGGCGGGCCTACGACCATGCCCCCTGATGTTCCGAATGTAATCGACGGCGTCGACAAGTTCGTGACGCCCGGCATCATTGATATTCATTCACATCTGGGTGATTATCCTTCACCGCAAGTGGCAGCGCATTCTGACGGCAATGAAGCCACTTCGCCGACTACGCCTGATGTCTGGACGGAGCATTCCGTCTGGCCTCAGGATCCCGGCTTCAGCCGCGCTTTAGCCAATGGCGGAGTAACCAGCCTGCAAATCCTGCCTGGCTCAGCCAATTTGATGGGTGGACGAGCGGTGACATTGAAGAATGTCTATTCGCGCACAGTCCAAGGCATGAAATTCCCCGGCGCGCCATATGGCTTCAAGATGGCATGTGGTGAAAATCCCAAGCGCGTTTATGGCGGCAGAGGGCGAAAGCCCAGCACCCGGATGGGCAATTTTGCAGTCAACCGCCAGACATGGCTTGATGCACGCGCCTATGCAGAAGATGACAATCCTAAGCGCGATCTCGCCAAGGAAACGCTGGTGGGCGTTTTAAAAGGCGAATTGCTGGTCCACAACCACTGCTACCGCGCTGACGAGATGGCGCTGGTTATGGATATGGCCAAGGAAATGGGATACCGGGTCACGGCCTTCCACCACGCCGTTGAATCCTACAAGATCGGTGACTTGCTGCGCGAAAATGACGTTTGCAGCGCGATCTGGGCGGACTGGTACGGCTTCAAGATGGAAGCTTATGACGGGATCCTAGAAAACGCAGCTTTGCTGCAGAATGCAGGCGCATGCGTGGTCATCCATTCTGACAGTCCTAATGATATTCAGCGGCTCAATCAGGAAGCAGCCAAAGCGCAAGCTGCAGGCAAACGCATGGGGATAGAGATTTCCGATGCCCAAGTGATCGCATGGATTACTTTAAACGCTGCAAGAGCCATGGGCATCGCTGAGATGACCGGCAGTCTCGAGCCTGGCAAAATGGCCGATGTGGTCTTGTGGAACGGGGACCCGCTCAGCGTCTATTCGCGGCCCGAGAAAGTCTGGGTCGACGGGGCTCTATTGTTTGACGCGCTCGATCCCAAGCGCAGACCGGTGAGCGATTTCGAGCTAGGCCAGCCTGGTGAAGGAGACGTCAAATGAAGCGCGCTCTTACACTGGTAGCAAGCATCCTGACGCTTCTTTCTGGCACTGCCAATGCTCAGGATATTGCGATCACCAATGCGACGGTTGCAACAGGCGATGGCAGTGCGCCGATAGACAATGCAACAGTCATCATCCGCGGCGGCAAGGTTGTCGCAGTGGGGCAAGAGGTGCGGCCCGACCCAGCCATCCCCACGCTTGACGGGACCGGAACCTGGGTCACGCCCGGTCTGTTCGCCACTGTCACAACGCTTGGCATTTGGGATGTTGGCGCGGTTAGCCAGTCGAATGACACAAGCGCATCCGGCTCGCCCTTTAGCGCAGCTTTGGATGTCGCTCCGATCGTCAATCCGAATTCGCAGCATATCATAATCCACCGCGCAGCGGGCATCACAAGGGCGGCCACGACCACCGGCCCGTCTGGTTCGATCTTTGGCGGTCAGGGCGCGATTATCGATCTTGATGCGGACGGGCAGCCGATTACCAAAGCCCGCGCCTTTCAAGTTGTGGACCTGGGCGAAGGCGGGGCCCGCCGTGCAGGCGGCAGCCGGGCGTCAGCGCATATCCTGTTCCGTGCGGCTTTGCGCGAAGCGCAAGCACTCATTGGCAAGCGCGGGACCCCGCAAACAACCGAGATCGTCAAGGATGACGAAGTCATGCTGAGCCGCTTCGATGCAGAGGCGCTAAAGCCGGTTGTTGCAGGCAATCAAAAACTATTCGTTGCTGTCGAGCGTGCAGCCGACATCCGCAGTGTCCTTGCTTTGAAGACTGAGTTTCCAAGGCTCGATCTGGTGCTGGTAGGGGCAAGTGAGGGCTGGCTGGTCGCAAGTGAGATAGCGCAGGCAGGTGTCCCGGTTCTGGCTGATGCGCTGGATGCGTTGCCGACCGGATTTGATGAACTTGCTGCAACGCAAAGCAATATCGGCCGGATGAAGGCGGCAGGAGTGATAGTAGGCATTAACGTGTCAGGCGCTGAAAACCCCCGCCGTCTCGCTCAGCATGCAGGCAATCTTGTCGGTCTCGCCCGCATGCCGGGCGCCACAGGTCTTAGCTGGGGAGAGGCGCTTGCTTCGATCAGTTCGATACCCGCCACGATAAGCGGCATGGCCGGCAAGGCCGGAGTGCTCAAGCGCGGTGCGTTTGGCGATTTAGTGATTTGGGACGGCGATCCGCTCGAAGTTTCAAGCGCGCCGGTTCGCGTTTATATTGATGGAGTGGAGCAACCCTTGGACAATCATCAAAGCCGTTTGCGCGAACGGTATCGCGATCTTGATGAAAGCGATTTGCCTAAGGCCTATGATTGGTAGCGCTAAGCCACTGATTTTAACCACTCACCGCTGATATGGTGCAATTCGTCGGGGTTAACTGCCTCGCCCAAGCTTGCCTAACGCACGATTTTATGACCCCATGTCACTTATAAGTGAGGTGGGACTTATGGAAACGCAGCTGATTGAACTCGTCGCCGCGAATATCGCATTCGTCGGATCACATTTCGCGCTTTCACATCCGTTGCGCGCGCCATTAGTCAGCGCACTGGGCGAACGGGGCTTTCAGCTACTGTATACCGTGGTCAGCTTTGCAACGCTGTTCTGGGTTATCGCAGCCTACCGTTCCGCCCCGACAGGCGACTTGCCAGGCAGCGGAGAGGCTGGTTGGATCATCGCCTCGCTAATTACCATTCCGGCATTGGTTCTCTTGATGGGATCCTATGTCAAGAACCCGGCTATGCCGATGCCTGGCGCTGCAAACAATGCACGCAAGGAACCAGCAGGCGTATTCCTGGTCACGCGCCACCCGATGATGTGGAGCTTTGCGCTATGGGCAGCAAGCCATGTCATTTTATGGTGGAATCTGCGCAGCGTCATCACGGCACTTGCCATGGGCTTCCTCGCATTGGTCGGGGCTCATATGCAGGATCGCAAGAAGCGCATGCAAATGGGTGACGCCTGGGCAGCCTGGGAAAGCCGCACGAGTTACTGGCCGCGCTGGGGCCAGTTGTTCAAAGTCGGTTTGCTGTGGTGGGCGCTGGGCCTGATGATGTGGGTCTTGCTAACTTACGTCCACCAGACGTTTGGCGGTGTACCCGCTGGGATTTGGCGCTGGTTCTAATCCGCGCCTGATTCTCGCAAGAAGTTTCCTAGTAAGCAAACCTTCATCCGCTGTTCGGTGAGCTGTGCAAGGGCCAGCCCGCGCCGTTAAGCCAATATTTGCCTTACGCAGCAAGAATCGGCAGAGTTTGGTTTAAGGGGCGGCAAGGATTCGAATGACAGTAACGCTCACATCAGCGCTTCTTATTGCGACCGCCCCACCGCTCGCCTTGACGACGCCTGTGGCTGTGCAAGCGGCGACTGAATTGCAGCAAGAACAAGCGCCTCAGCCTACCGATCTGCTCGCGCAACCACCAGGAGAAATTCCGTCGGAGCCTGGCGCCCAAGCCCCTGTCGATCCGGACACCATTGTCGTGACAGGCGCGAGCGATGCACGTAAGAAAGACCCGCTGGTCGAAGTCAATGAAGCCGCATTCGCAGTCACACAGAAAGTGGATGCTGCCGTCGTTGAGCCCATCGCAGACGTTTACGAAGAAGACCTGCCCAGCCCGATCCGCAAAGGATTGCGCAACTTCTTTCGTAATCTGCTGGAACCAATCACAGCGCTCAATTACTTCCTGCAATTGAAACCCGGCAAGGCGTTCGAGACAATAGGCCGGTTTGGGATCAATTCGACTGTCGGCGTGGCCGGACTGTTCGATGTGGCCAAGAAAGAGCCGTTCAACCTGCCCTATCGCCGGAATGGCTTTGCCAACACACTCGGCTATTATGGCGTAGAGCCTGGGCCATTTCTGGTGCTCCCCCTGGTAGGCGCGACCACATTGCGTGACTTGGTCGGCAGTGGCGTGGATCAGTCCATCATCCCCTTTGCAGTGGGGAAACCGTTTAACACGCCCCTCTATGCAGCGCCTGCATTTACAGTGAACTCCTTGGAATTCCGGATCAATTTTGACGAGAAGCTCAAAGAGATCAATGCCAGCGATGACCCATATTACGCGATGCGTGAGCTTTACCTGTGCCAGCGCGAAGCGGACATTGCTGCGTTGAAAAATCGCCCGCCACCGCGCGATTGCAGCATTGAAGCGCTGATGGGCATGGAACCTGGGACAGTGGAACAATTGACGTCAACGGTTACCCCGGTGGACCTGCAACCGGTCCCTCAAGACTTATCGAGCGCGATCGAAACACCTGCCGGGCCGCCCGCGATTGTCTATATAAGCGAACCTGTCGTCCAACCATTGCCGGACGGCTATCGTCAGGCACCTCCGCCAACAATCTGATTGAGCCACTCTAGCTGTGCACTCTGCCCGTATTCGCGAAAGGACAAAGCATGTCCAGCGCCGTCAAACCCCTTGAATGTGGCATTAGGCGAAAGCTGCGCCAGACGTTCGCCATGTTCATAAGGGACGATGTCGTCCGCCGTGCCATGCATGATGAAGATCGGCATATCGAGGCTGGCAATCTTGCTGGCATTGTCGAACCGGTCACTCATCAGCAGGTGAGTAGGCACGAAGGGCAAGGCGTCTTGCGCAACGTCCGGGAGCGATGTGAAAGGCGCGGTCAGCAAAAGCGCTTTGGCGCCAAACTCACTCGCCATTTGTACGGCTGTCCCGCCGCCGATGGAATTGCCGGCAATGACCGTTTGGGCAGAAGTGATGCCTTGGCTTTGAAGCCATGCCATGGCAGCGCGCCCATCGCGGTAAAAGCCCTGCTCGCTCGGCTTCCCCGGATTACCGCCATAGCCGCGATACTCAACCAGCAGCAGACCATAGCCTTCGCGCGCTAGCATTTGCGTCGCATAGGCCGCGCCGGAGAGCGTCCCGCCATTGCCGTGAAAATAGACAATCGTAGGCCGTCCATCGCTGGCTGGACGCGCAAAGGATCTCAGCGATAATCCGTCCTCAGTTTGTAGCGTTACAACGTCAAATCCGGCTGGGGGATCGACTGCATATTGCGGCGCAGGATAAATGAAATTGTCCTGCAACGCCCACAGGATCGCGACCATGATCGCATAGGCTATCGCTAGTGTTGAGAGCAGTCGCCCCGCTTTGCGCAGCACGGCTATTCGCCTTTGAACTCAGCCGCGCGCTTCTCAAGCAGCGCGTCAATCCCTTCCATATGATCATCGGTAAGGTGCATCAGCGCTTGTGTGTTCGCGGCCATTTCTAGCGCGGTATCATAGCTCGTCTCGCGCCCTTGCCGCATCAGGTTTTTCGCATGCCGTAAAGCGTGCGGGGGGAGCGCTACGACCTTGGTGGCAAGCGCGCGCGCTTCGTCCATTAGTGCGTCGGCTTCGACTACGCGGCTG
>WTKI01000185.1:0-4950 GCA_011524425.1 Altererythrobacter sp.
TCGCAATTGTTGAAGACGATGCGACAGTGCGTGAGCACTTCATTGAAATTGTCAGCGGACAAGACGGACTCGATCTAGCAGGTGTTGCGCCAAGTCTAGCAAGGGCCCGCGATCTTCTAAGTCAGACACAGAAACCTGACTTGGTTCTACTCGATATAGGCTTGCCGGACGGCAGCGGGCTCGACTTCATTTCTGAAATCCGTACGAAGTGTGACGCGAAGATATTGATCGTTACCAGCTTCGGCGACCGCGAAACCGTAGTGGACGCAATCCGGTCAGGTGCAGATGGATACCTCCTCAAGGATAGCAGTGTTAGCCAAATTCTGGACGGGATCGAAGCAACTCTGGCTGGTGGTGCACCTGTAAGTGCAGCAGCAGCGGTCTATCTGCTTGACCGGTTAAGGCATGGCTCAGCCTTCGATGTGGAGCAAGTGGCAGAAGAAGATGCCGGGCTGACACCGCGCGAAGTTGAACTGCTGGAACTGTTTGCCAAAGGCGAAAGCTATAAGGATGCAGCTCGTTCGCTTGGCATCTCGCCGCTTACTGTCGGCAATCATGTCAAGTCGATCTACCGCAAGCTCGCTGTGCACTCGCGCGGTGAAGCAGTTTACGAAGCCATTAAGACCGGCCAGCTAAAGATCTGATTACCAAGCGGTAAATCGCATTCTGCCAAAGATATGGCACTAAGCGTGTGGCATGCCATACCTTTAATTGATCGCTTAGAAACTTCCCGAAATATCAGGGAGTTTCTGGGATAATGACACGTCTTACGACATCAAAGAGCAGCTTGCTGCAAGCCACGGCATTGGCTGGTTTTGCTGCTTTTACATCGATCGCGCCTGGTCAGGCACATGCGGCCAATGTGACCGCGATAACGATTAACGGGGCCGGTTCGCCCTCTTCATCAGTTTGTCAAATCAATGCCACGGTTACCGGATCTGGCACAGTCGGTGATTCCGGCTCGAGCGATTTTGTGCAGATTGGTGTGAACACCACCTCTGGGCAGCGCTTTAATACACCTGCAGTCGATACCTTTGTTGTTGGCACTCCGGGCTCGATCACTCGCACACTCAATCTTACCGTTACGAGTGCGCCAGTAACTAATTATGTAGTCAATGTTTTTGACACCACCACAAACACGACCGCGGCAAATGCTGGCCCCATCATTGGTACTGCGCCAATCTCGCGTCAGACTTTCATTGATGGCGGTGCTGGATGTCAGCAAGTCATCAACAATGCCGGCCCAACTGCAAATGCAGGCCCGGACCAGAACATTACCAACCCGGGTAGTACGGTCACACTCGATGCCAGCGCATCGACCGATCCGGATGGTGACAATCTGAACTTCGCTTGGACACAAGTAAGCGGGCCAAATGTCAATTTATCGGGTGCGCAGACTGCCAACCCGACGTTCACCACTCCGGTGATCGCATCCTCTCAGCAAGCGGTTTTCCAAGTAACAGTTTCTGACGGTGTGATCGGCACCCCCGCAGCAACTGACACCGTTACAGTGACCTTACCAATTACGCCCAACACGGCACCGGTCGTTGATGCCGGCCCTGATCAGAGTATCGCTGGCGATAGCACTGTCAGCCTTGCAGGCAGTGCCAGCGATCAGGACAACGATCCCCTCACAATCCAGTGGGTGCAGACAGCAGGGGCTACAGTCACTCTGAGCGATCCCAATGCGCTCAACCCGACATTCACTGCCCCGGCGAGAGCGCGGGACGACGCCCTGCTTTCATTCGAATTGCGTGCCGATGATGGAACGGTGATAAGCTCAGACAGCGTCGACATAACTGTTGTAGGCAATCAAGCGCCTAATGTGGTTGCAGTGGTCAACCCTTCTTCCGGCCTAGGCAATTCCCAATTTACGCTAGATGGTTCAGGCACGACAGATCCTGAGGGTGACCAGATCATTTACATCTGGTCGCAGGTAAGCGGACCGACCGGCACAATCGCTGACCCAAGCGCTGCGGTGACAACATTTACGGCACCACAAGGCGGACTTGGCACTAATCAAACCATGACATTCCAGCTGACCGCTGTTGATACATTTGACGAAAGCAACAGCGCAAATGTCAGTGCCACATTGCTTGCGAATAGCGGGCCTGTTGCAGATGCTGGAGCCGATCAAAGCGTAGTTGGCAGTTCGCTTGTCACTCTGGATGGGTCAGCTTCCAATGATCCCGATAACGATCCGCTGACTTACACTTGGGTGCAAACCAGCGGTGCAACTGTCACGCTTAGCGATGTGAATGCGGTGCAGCCAACTTTCACCGCTCCAGCGGCGACAGGTCAAGCACAAGTGCTTGAGTTCGAGTTGCTAGTCGAGGATCGCAGCAGCGGCGGTGGAACCGCAATCAATGCACAAACAGGTAAAGCCGGTGCAAAGACCGGTCTTGCGCCGCCACCGACGAGCTCTACCGATACTGTAGTCATCACTATCCTTGCTAACCGGCCACCGGTGGCGAATGCCGGGCCAGATCAGGGGCCTGTTGATGCGGGGCAAACAGTAACGCTTGATGGCTCTGGATCCAATGATCCGGATAACGATGCGCTGACTTACACTTGGGTGCAAACCAGTGGCGATGCTGTCACCTTGAGCGATCCAAATGCGGCGCAGCCGACATTCACAGCGCCTAATGTCAATGGCACAGTGACATTTGAGCTTACCGTAAGCGATGGTACTTTGACTGCGCGCGATACCGTAAGCGTGGAATTGCGCGCGGTTGGCAGCATCACCATTGTCCAGCAGATCATTGGTAGCGATACCCAAGTTGCATTCACCTCAAGCCTTGCTGCTCTAGCGACAACGCTAAACACCAATAATGGCACTGCACAGGTAAGCGCGCAGAATGTGCCGATAGGCACTTACACTGTCACAGCGGCAGACCTGACGAGCCAAGGTGTTGGTATTACAGATATTACTTGCTCGGATAGCGATTCTGTTGGTGATGTGACTACGCGCACGGCAACAATCGATTTGAGTGCAGGCGAGAACGTTACCTGCACTTTCAGCGCGGCAAACTCACGCGAAGCAGCTCAGGCGGCAATATATAATTTCCTCACTGGACGTAACCAGTTGATACTTTCGCATCAGCCTGACTTACAGCGACGGCTGGACCGGCTGTCCGATCGCAGTATTGGGCGCCAGTCTGGCTCTGTCAGCGCATACGGAGTGCCTGTTCCCGGGGCTGACAAGCTACCGGTTCAAGCAAACATGATGGATGGACAAGCCCGCTTTTCCACCAGTCTGGCAATGGCCATGGGCGGGGCCAGTGAGCGCGTGTTCGACATCTGGACAGAAGCCTATTTCAGCCGTGCGAACATCGGACAGCAGGAAGCAGACTTCCGCATCGTCCATTTCGGCGCGGATGTGAAACTGGCGGACACTGTTTTGATTGGCGGTATCCTGCAGCTCGACGACTACAACGACAGAGGCGAATTTGAAGTAGGCGAAGCGGAAGGTGATGGATGGATGGTCGGTCCATATGTCACAGCGCGTCTTGCCCCTCAGCTCTACATCGAGGCGCGCGCTGCCTGGGGCAGCTCGAACAATCGCGTTTCGCCGCTGGCGGATATCGTTGATGCCTTTGACACTGATCGCAGCCTCTATTCGGGCTCCCTATTTGGCGAGCTGGAAGTTGGCGAAAACTCTGTCTTGCGGCCTGAGCTAACTGTGCGCCACTTCAGCGAGAAACAGAAAGCCTACACAGATAGCTTGAACATCACCGTTCCGGCCCAAACTGTCGATCAAGGAGATATCAGTTTCAAGCCGCGCATCTCCCATTTGGTTGAGCTGGAGAGTGGATGGTCGCTGCGACCTTTTGGCGTAGTGGAAGGCATTTACACCTTCGGAACAGAGCCCGACGAAGCGCTTGCGACCATCCTACCCAACGGCTTTGCAGAGACGTTTGGCGGTGTCCGCGCACGTATTGAGGGCGGGATCGATATTTTCAGCAAAGGCGGTATTCGCGCTAGCGTTTCCGGCTTTCATGATGGGATCGGCGCCAAAGATTTCAGCAATACGGGGGTCCACATCGGACTGTCTTTCGGATTCTGACCCGGTCCGAAAGGCAACCTTGAAGATGCGGGGGGTGTCGGAGCTTGCTGCGACGCTTCCCGCATATTTTTCATGCTCTTGAAAGGGCAATCAGCCTACCAGAAATCGTCTCTGACAGAAATGCAGCTTCAAACCAAAGCCATCAAGCTCGCATTACCGCCTGCTGCAGTGGTGTCGATAGAGGTTGAGACTTCTTCCAGCATCCAATCCCTGCGATATTGCCCTTGATCGTCGCTGGTTTGTACGATCGGGATAGGACCGTCTTTGGCGGCAATATCGGCCAGGATGGGTCTTATATCTGTATCCGATTTCTCTATCAGGACATGGGGAAATGGCGGCACTTGCCTCCAATCATCGGCCCATTCGATCAAATTGCGTTCTTCCCGTGTGAGCGTTTCTGCCAGCTTTATGGCCTTGATCGGGACAAGGGCGCTATTGCCTGTTGCTGCGATTGCTTCAATTTGTTTGCGCAAACCGTGTCTTGTATATGAGATTGCTAGAATTCGGCCGCGCGGATGCAGGGCATAGAGGTTTTTCTCGCCGACCGGGCCTGGCAATTCGAACTGAGCACCTAAGGCCGCACCTTGCGCCTCAAACCCCTGCACCAAACGGCCCAAATAGAGCATCCCTCCCGCTTTTGGTCCGGTCCCGGACAAGCCGCGTCCGCCGAACGGTTGAACGCCGACAATTGCTCCGATGATGTTACGGTTGACGTAGATATTCCCGGCATGAGCTTGCGCTGTGACCTCGTCGATTGTCTCGTCAATTCGGCTGTGAATCCCAAAGGTTAGGCCATATCCCGTTTCTCTGATCTGCTTCATCACAGGTTTCAAATTATCTCGCTTGAACCGCAGGATATGGAGCACCGGGCCAAAAACTTCTCG
>WTKI01000185.1:5050-7329 GCA_011524425.1 Altererythrobacter sp.
ACACCTCATCAGCGATGTCATCTTGCAGGCACAATATCCGCAGTGCTGAGCATCGCTGTCCGGCGCTGTCGAAAGCGCTCGCTAACACATCAGCCACGACTTGTTCAGGCAATGCAGAGCTGTCCACTATCATTGCATTTTGGCCGCCCGTTTCAGCGATCAGAGGGATAGGCGAACCATCCGCTAAAGTGCGTTTGGCAAGCTCGCGCTGGATGAGTTTTGCGACTTCAGTGGAGCCAGTGAAAACTACTCCACAGGTTTGCGGCGCTTGCGCTAAATATGCGCCGATATCGCCTGCGCCGGTGACGAGTTGAAGCGCCGGTTTGGGCACTCCTGCTTCATGCAAGATACTCACCATTTGTGCAGCGATAAGAGGCGTCTCTTCAGCGGGCTTAGCGACCACAGTATTGCCGGTTGCAAGAGCGGCTGCAATCTGACCTACAAAGATCGCAAGAGGGAAATTCCAAGGGCTGATGCAAACAATCGGGCCAAGCGGCGCAGTTCCGTTCAAACAGCCGGATCGTGCCTGCTGCGCATAGTAGCGCAGGAAATCGACTGCTTCGCGAATTTCGCCAATTGCGTTGGGCGCTGACTTGCCAGCCTCGCGAATGATGAGGCCCAGCAACTCCTTTGCCCGCTGCTCTAGCAAATCGGCTGCTTGCTCAAGGCAAGTAGCGCGCTTTGCAGTGGGTACTGCCGCCCAACTGGTAAACGCGCCAGCGGCGTTTCGAAGCGCTAGGGCTGAGCTCTCCAGATCGGCATGCTGCACCTCACCGACGAAATCGGAATGGTCAGAGGGATTAATCACAGCCAATTTTGGGCCGGCGCTCTTTGCGCTGGGAATTTGTGGCTTAGCGGACCAGTCTTTCTTATAGTTTTCCGCTATCGCAAGGTTCAACTGTGCCAGCACATTCTCATCGCTAAGGTCCAATCCGCGCGAGTTCCGACGGTCGGGATAGAGTGCTTCAGGCAGCGCGATCAGCGGGTGAGGACTTCCTAAAGGCTCCACCAACTTTGCTTCTTCAGCAGGGTCACGAATCAGGTCTTCGATCGCGATCCCCTCATCCCATATCTGATTGACGAAAGAGGAATTGGCCCCGTTTTCAAGCAACCGCCTTACAAGATACGCAAGCAAGGTTTCATGGTTGCCCACGGGCGCGTAAATTCGGCAAGGTCGCGCCAGTTTTTGTACGTCGACCACCTCTTCATAAAGCGCCTCGCCCATGCCATGCAGGCATTGAAATTCATAATCGCCAATCGCGAAATCAGGCCCTGCCAAACGATAAATGGTAGCTAAGGTTTGCGCGTTGTGAGTTGCAAATTGCGGGAACACATATTGGCGTGCCTCAAGCAATTTGCGCGCGCACGCGATATAGCAGACGTCTGTATGCACTTTGCGCGTAAAGACCGGAAAGTCTGACAATCCATCGGTTTGCGCGCGCTTGATCTCGCTGTCCCAATAAGCGCCTTTGACCAGCCGGACCATGATCCGGTGCTCAGAGCGCTGCGCTAAATCCACGATCCAATCGACGACTGCGGGCGCGCGCTTGCTATAGGCTTGGACCACAAAGCCAAGCCCATCCCAACCAGCTAACTTTTCGTCGAGTGCCAGGCTCTCCAGAACATTTAATGACAGTTCAAGCCGGCCCGCTTCCTCAGCGTCAATGTTCAGGCCGATATCATAGTCTTTGGCAAGCCAAGCCAAGCTGCGAACCCGAGGGATCAGCTCTTCGACAAGGCGCGCCCATTGTGCGCGTTCATAGCGGGGATGAAGCGCTGAAAGCTTGATGGAAATGCCTGGCCCTTCATAAATACCACGCCCTGAGGCAGACCTGCCAATTGCATGGATGGCAGCTTCGTAGTCGGCAAAGTAGCGATCTGCGTCGTGCATTGTCATCGCCGCCTCGCCAAGCATATCGAAGGAATGGGTCAGGCCCGACGCTGCATCCTTGCGCGTACGGTGGAGGGCATTGTCGATACTTGTTCCAAGGACGAAGTGGCGCCCCAGAATGCCTGTGGCGCGGCGCACAGCGCTCAACATGACGCGGTCGCCGATCCGGGCGAGTAAATGGCGCGCGCCAATGCCGCCCGTGGTCTTGATCCAAGCTTTGCAAAAGGCGAGGCCCGCAGCCCCAAGCTTCACCATCAGATGGTCCGCGCTCAGATGGTCGCTCCATTGCCCATCCATGAGCTTGTCGCGCAGAAGCAGCGTCGCCGTTTCTGTATCCGGCGTCCGGATGAGGGATTCAGCGAGACGCATCAGGATAACCCCCTCCTTG
>WTKI01000232.1 GCA_011524425.1 Altererythrobacter sp.
GGCACTTTGTTCAGCATCGCAAAGGGCGGCGAAATGGAGCTGCTCGCTCGGGTTGGCGAAAGCGAAATTGCTCAATTGCAGGTCGGGGCCGTCGCAGACGTTGTGCCGGTCGGTTCCGACACATCTTTTTCAGGACAGGTCTGGCAGATCGAACCCACGATTGATCCGCAAACCCGTCAAGGCGTTGCGCGCATTGCGCTGGCATTTGATGCAGCTTTGCGTCCCGGCGGATTTGCAAGTGCGACCTTGAGCAGCGGGACCATTAATGCTCCGATGCTTCCGGAAAGTGCGCTTCAGAGCGATCCTGATGGCACTTTTGTCTACGTGGTTGATAGTGAAAACCGCGCTCAGCGCCAGAGCATCGAAACAGGAATCGTTACACCCGATGGGATCGCTATAGTTGCGGGCCTAAACGGCGATGAACGGGTGGTTTTGAGGGCTGGCGCATTTCTGACCCCGGGCGAGGTTGTGCTCCCGAAATTGCAGGAGAATGGGGCGCAATGAATTTGCGCGAAATCTCTGCCTGGTCGATCCGCAATCCCGTTGTCCCGATTGTTCTGTTTATCGGGCTGACGCTGGCAGGCATTGTGTCGTTCAACCGCCTGAACGTTATCAACTTTCCAGACGTCGAGTTTCCAGCGGTTATTGTGACTGTGTCACAGCCAGGAGCTGCACCTTCGGAGATTGAAAAGCAGATCACTCAGCAGATCGAGGCCTCTGTTGCATCAATCAACGGGGTTGAAGAGATCACTTCAACAGCTCGTGAAGGGGGCTCAACGACGGTAGTGAGCTTCACTGTTGATACTGACGTCGATGTTGCCACTAACGAAGTGCGCAACGCAGTCGACCAAGTGCGCGGTGATTTGCCAGAAGGCATTCTGGAGCCGCTGGTCCGCAAAGTTAATTTTGATGCTGGACCTGGCGGAGGGCAGCTCGCTTTCTATGCCGTCAGCGCAGACGATATGACGCTCGAACAATTGAGCTGGTTTGTTGACGACATTGTCACGCGCAGGCTGCAAGCGATTCCGGGCATGGCGCAAGCGAGCCGAAATGGCGGGGTTGATCGGGAAATCCGTGTGACGCTTGATCCAGCCCGTATGCAGGCACTGGGTGTCACCGCGCGGGAAATCAATGCGGTTTTGCGCCAAGTCAATGTCGATGCATCGGGCGGGGAAGCTGAAATTGCCGGTTCGCGACAATCTGTGCGCGTGCTCGGGAATGCTGACACTGCCTATGAGCTCAGCCAGGCGCGCATTTCGCTGGGCGGTGGGCGCACCATCAAGCTGGCTGACGTGGCTGATGTGACTGACGGTACATCGGAGCAGAAAAGCGTGCTGCTGTATAACGGCCAGCAAGTCGTGGGATTCAGTTTTGCCCGTGCGCGCGATCGGTCCGATGTCGCGGTTTACGAAGCGGCTGTCGCAGAGATCAATCAGATTGCTGAAGAGTTTCCGCAAATCGAATTCGTGGAAATGTTCACTCCGGTTCCTTACGCTAAGGGCCAATACACATCCTCTATGGCGGCGCTCATAGAAGGCGCCTTGCTTGCAATCGTAGTAGTCTTTCTGTTCCTTAGAGATTGGCGGGCAACTTTCATCAGTGCTTTGGCCATCCCATTGTCAGCAATCCCGACCTTCTGGTTCATGGATTTGCTGGGCTTCAACCTCAACTTCCTTTCGCTGCTTGCATTGAGCCTTGTCGCTGGCGTTCTGGTCGACGATGCTATCGTGGAGATTGAGAACATCGTGCGCCACATGCGCATGGGCAAAAGCGCCTATCAGGCCTCGATTGATGCAGCTGACGAAATTGGCCTGGCGGTTGTCTCCACTACATTCTGCATTGTTGCGGTGTTCTTGCCAGTGGGCCTTATGCCGGGCGTAACAGGCCAATTCTTCAAGCCTTTCGGGCTCACTGTCGTTGTGGCCGTGCTGGCCTCGCTTGCAGTCGCGCGGATGATTACACCTATGATCGCTGCCTATTTCCTCCAAGCGAAAGGCAACGCTGCTCACGGTGAAGGCCGGGCCATGGACTTCTATATGAAGGTTCTGCGCTGGACGATGGATGATACCCGCTCAAAGGCTATGTTGAGCGAGCTGCCAAGAGCTCCCTCGCGCTGGTATTACGGATTGTTGGTCAACGTTGTTGTGATCGCCGCAATAGCTGTGACCCTTGTGGTCGGATTTGCGCTTTTGGGCATGGCGACCGAGCTTGATACAGGGCCGTTTCCTTTCGTTCTCTGGTTGTTGCTTGCAGCGCTTGCCATACCCCTTTTTATGGTAGCTCTCTTTCTGGGTCTGGGCTTTGTGTTAAGCCGGATAGCGGGCCTTATGGGCCGCTTTGGCGAGTATGTGACACGTTTTTCAGAGCGCTTCATGGCGAGGGCGCAAGACCACCGCTTTTATGCCTTCCTGATGGGCATTTATGCCCTTTTCATCACAATCGCTTTGCTGATCGGATTACCCGGCCAGTTCCAGCCCAGCACTAATGAAGACACGATCCGGGTCGATATTAGCATGGTGCCGGGAACCACACTTGAGCAAACGCTGGCGGTTTCCAAAGAAGTTGAAGGGATTTTGCGCGCTGAATCAGAAGTCCAGCACGTCACTCAAACGGTCAATGAAGGTTCGGCGACGCATTACATATCGCTTGTTCCTGCGAACCAGCGCGATGCAACAAGCAATGAATTCGCTCGCCGCATGACACCCGCAATCAACCAAGTGGCCGATGCGCGCGTCTCCTTCTCGTTTGAAGGCGGCGCAGGCAGCGGACGCGCAATTGCAATTCTGTTGGCGGGCAGCGACCCTACGGTGCTCGAGACGACAGCCCGGCAATTGGTCGAGGAAATGAAAGAGCTGGATGGGGTGGTTGCTCCCCGGATTTCAGCCGATTTGCAGCAGCCAGAGTTGATAATCGAGCCTCGCGAGGATTTGGCCGCTCAACTTGGCGTTACGACGGCAGCGCTTTCCAATGCGATCCGCATCGCGACTTTGGGCGAGATTGATCAAAACGCCGCTAAATTCTCGCTGAATGATCGCCAGATTCCGATCCGGGTTATCCTCCCGCGCGAATCCCGCAGCGATCTTTCTACGATTGAAAACCTTCCTGTACCCACTGCGACTGGTGGATCGGTACCGCTCAAGCGAGTGGCGAATATCCGGTTTGGCGAAGGCCCTACGCGCATTCAACGCTACAATCAGTCGCGCCGGGTATTGATCGGCGCCGATCTTGCGCCAGGCGCTATCCAGGGTCCGGTCATGGAAGAAATCAGCGAACTGCCAGTGATGCAGGACCTTCCTGTTGGTGTGCGACGCATCAGCGTAGGCGACCAACGCTTTATGGAAGAGCTGGCTACCAATTTCAGTATTGCAGTGGTCAGCGGAATTCTGCTGGTCTTCGGGGTGCTGGTTCTTCTTTACCACCGCTTTGTCTCGCCGCTGGTTAATATGACATCGCTATTGCTTGCGCCGCTTGGCGGATTGCTGGCCTTGATGATCATCGGAGAACCGCTTTCCATGCCGGTCTATATCGGAATGTTGATGCTGCTGGGGATCGTCGCAAAGAACTCGATCCTGCTGATAGATTTCGCCATTGATGCAATGGCGGAAGGCAAGGCCAAATATGAAGCCATCATCGATGCAGGGCACAAGCGCGCTCAGCCTATTGTGATGACCACTGTGGCCATGACCGCGGGAATGGTGCCTACAGCACTTTCGCTTTCCGGCGATGGAGCTTGGCGTGCACCGATGGGCGTGACTGTGATCGGCGGCTTGATCCTGTCGACGGTGCTAACGCTGGTCATCGTTCCTGCCGGCTTCAGCTTGGCTGACGGTTTCGAGAAACGGGTAGGTCCTGCCCTCAGAAAGCGCTTCCTTACCTACAAGCCGGGTGACGAGAATTATGATGAAGCGTTCAGCGCTGCCACGAGACCCGGTGCAAGCGGGGTCCGTCCCGGGGCAGAGCCCGCTGAGTAAGCTTTGCGGGCCGCTTTTTGAATATGGCTAATATGCCGGCGCCTTCACCTTACCGTTTCGGTGGCGAGCCCATTACCGCTGATCGTGCTCGCCGCATGCGTTGGATCGCAACGGGGCTGTTGGTTGCGATGGCGGCCCTGTTCTTTTCGACGCGCCCATTTCTCGACGATCACATCGCATGGGGATATGTCCATGCCTTTGCTGAAGCAGCTATGGTCGGCGGGCTGGCAGATTGGTTCGCCGTGACAGCCCTGTTCCGGCATCCTTTGGGTTTGCCTATCCCGCACACAGCAATCATTCCAGAGAACAAGGATCGTATCGCTGATACGATGGCGCAGTTTTTGCGCGACAATTTCCTCACGCCTGCCGTGGTTGCGCGCCGGATGCGCAATATGAATGTCGCAAAGGCAGTGGGCGATTTTCTTGTCGCTCAACCAGACGCATCCGGTGACAATCGCTCTCGTATCACCGCGGGCGCTGCCGAACTGCTCGCAGAGATACTCGAATCGCTTGATCCGGACCGGCTCGGCAATCAGGTGCGCAGCGGCCTTGCCGGGCAGTTTGCCAAGATTGATGTGTCACCGCTTCTCGGCCGGATGCTGGAAGGCGCGATCGCGGACGGACGGCACATGCCATTGATGGACGGCTTTATCCGCTGGGCTGGCCTGACGCTTGAAGACAATGAAGAAACCGTGCGCGATATCATCCATGAGCGCGCGAATGCAGTTCTGCGTTGGACGGGCCTTGATGAACGCATTTCCGGCTCAGTCCTTGATGGCCTCTACAAACTTCTCGCTGAAGTGCTGGTTGATCCGGAACACCCCTTGCGCAGCAAGATCGAGGAAGGCCTGGCCCAGCTCAGCCAGGATCTGCAGCACGACCCCAAGACCCGCGACAGAGTTGAAGCGATGAAGCGCGATCTGATCGAGAACCCTGCCGTAGCAGAATGGTGGATGGGCGTTTGGGAGCGGATCCGCCGGTCACTGATTCGGCGCGCGCGTGACCCTGAAGGCAGTTTGGGAGAGGAAATGCGTAAAGGCCTTGCGGAAATGGGCGAGGCACTGCGCCGCGACGTGCGCTTGCAGATGCAGATCAACCGCTTTGCCCGGCGCACCGTGGTTGGCGTTGCCACGCGCTATGGCGATCAGATCGTCCAGCTGGTCTCAGAGACCGTCAAGCGCTGGGATGCAGTGACCATCACCGGCCGGATTGAAAACGCGGTCGGGCGCGATCTGCAGTTCATCCGGATCAATGGAACGCTTGTCGGCGGGCTGGTCGGGATGACCCTGCACTTCATCGACGGGCTGCTCTTCCACTAGGTATCACTGCTTAGGCTTTTCGGCTTAATCGACCCCTAAGCTGCTGAAACATTGAATGTATATCGACGACCATGGCTTCGCGTAGCACTACCTAGTTCCGTGACAGGAGTCTCGTAAACCATCACGCTTAACCCTCGTTGCGCGTCAAGGAGGGAAAGCCATGGCACGGACAGCGAATGCCGAATTGAGCCAAGCATTGGAAAGCCAGGTTGATCGCGTAAAAGCGGCCAGGGGGCTTGCCGGCAATCATCCTTCTGCACTCGAGGACCGTGAATTTGCACGGTTGATGGATCTTATCGCCCCGCGCATTCGCCATCTCATTCACACCTATCGCCTCACAGATATGACCGAGGACGCGCAGCAGGCGTGCGCCATCGCAGTGCTGCGCGCCCTGGAGAGTTATGACCCAGCTCAGGCTCGCTTCACCACGCATGTGACATGGCAACTGCGCGGTGAGCTGCAATCGCTGCGCCACCGTGTGCGGCTTGATCAAAGGCGCAGTGCGCAATCAGCGGGCGTCACCACTGTGCGGCTGGAAATGCTCAGGGACGGAGAATTGCAATCACAAGAGATTGTTGACGAGCGCGCGCTTGAACATGCTGAAGCAGAAGCCAGCGCTACAATGGCCTTGCGGCTTCTTGACGGATTGCTCGATGAAATCAGCGCGCCCGATCATGAACGCCTGATCGTGCTTGACCATGTGCTTGAACGAGAGCCGCATGGTCCTGCGCTCAACTACACTTCTGAACAGCGCCGTCAGATTACGCGCCGCACCTATCGCAATTGCGCGAAAGTGGTGGCGGGGATGCCGCCGATCTAGTTTTTGATCTTTCTGACCAGCATACCATGCGCATCCACTGCCATGGTGTTGGTCAAGCTGTAGATGACCCGTGTAATGTAGATGTCCTTGGTGGGATTGCCCCCAGAATCGCGAGCTGGCTTGAAACGCGCATGCTCAATCATCCCGTCGCAGGCCGCTTTGCGCAGCGACGCAGCAGCAATCTGGTGCAAGGTCTGACAAACCTCGACGCGCCCTTTTTCATTGATGACCAGGCGCACAGGAACCGGGCCTGACCAATTGGCGCGCAAAGCCTCTGCAGGATAGTTTTGCTGGAGCTTCTTGGCCCATTTCACTTGCTCGAAAGGCTGAGCTCCAGATTGCAGATTGTCAGACACACCCATCGCTTCAAGCTCGTCTTTCGCGCATTTGTCGAGCGCGGAAAGCGCGGCTGTGACAGGACCTGTGGCCAGAGCGACAGGCTTTCGCGAAGCCCCTGTCACGACGTAGTGAGTGGCTTCCGCTTCCAATTGGCGAAGCGCTTCGTTCTGATTCTCAAGGCCTTTCACTTTCCTCGTTTCTGCGAACAACCGGGTGGCAAATGCGACGCCGGTTTTCTCGCCTAAAGAAGCGCCGGCAACGAAACCATGCTCTCCATAGCCGCTGGCGGGCACGAACTGCGTTTTGAGAATGTCGCGAGTGCGAGTTATCCCGTCGCCGAACAGCCCTACCTGCACAGTTGATGCGGGATGGACGCGCTGCCAGGTGAGCGTTGCAACACGTCCGTCTTCATGGGCAAAATCGCGCCGTATGGTGCAGCCTTCGCCCTTGCGCGACAGCCGCCACTTGCTGGTGGGAAGGAATAGTTCGGCCGCGAACTTTTCAGTGTCTTTAACTTCGACCTGCTTTGTATCTTGATTCTCCGCTGGAGACGTCTGAGCAGACGCGGGCGCGGCCAAAAGACCGGCAATTGAGGCCACAAGCATATGGTGAGATTTGTTGAAGCGCATATTAGTTAACCTAGCGGTTCAAAGAATAGATGATCCTGGTGAAATAGAGATCAAGCCTTGGTTCGCCGTTCTCGTCCAGCGCCGGTTTGAACCGCGCATTTTCCATGGTTGAGCGGCAAGCCGCCTCTGCAAGGATTGGCGGAGCAAACTCATCCAAGCTGACGCAGCTCTGCGCTCTGCCG
>WTKI01000344.1 GCA_011524425.1 Altererythrobacter sp.
GCAAGGCTTTGTAGCTTTGCAAGCCGTTTTTCATTTTAGCGAGGCAAAAACTGACAGTTCAGCTTTCGTCCGGCTCGATGGGTTCGCGCGCGATGGCTTCGGCTGCATCGCTGGCGAGTTTATCAACCCGTTCATTTTCAGCATGGCCATCATGGCCTTTCACCCAATGCCAGTTCACTTCATGACGCGCTGTCACTTCAATCAGCTCATGCCACAGATCTGCATTGCGCACCGGCTTCTTGCTGGCATTCTTCCAACCGCGTCGTTGCCAGCCTTCAACCCATTTTGTGATACCGTCGATCACGTACTTGCTGTCTGAATAGAGCTCTACCTGACACGGTTCGATCAACGCGCCCAGGCCGCGAATCGCTGCGGTCATTTCCATTCGGTTATTGGTTGTGTCGCGTTCCCCGCCCGACAGTTCCTTCTCATGCGGGCCAAGACGTAGTAGTGCGCCCCATCCACCCGGTCCAGGATTGCCTTTGCACGCGCCGTCGGTGAACAATTCAACTTTCTTCATAGGGCGGGTCTGCCAGCTCATCTCGCGCCTTGAAAGACTTTCGCACCCGCTTCATCGTAGAAACGGAGGCGGTGAACGAAATCCATCGGATCCTTGCGGGCGACCATTGCATCGTCTGGCGTATTCAGCCAGTCCTCAGCGCGGCTTGCGATAAAACGCATACAAGCGCCGCGGGCAAGGACAGGAAAGGCCTCGATCTCCGCAAGGCTCAGAGGGCGCACGGACTGATAGCCTTCCAACAGAGCATTGCTGATGTCCTCGCGATAGACTTTGCCTCCGCGCTCAAACGACCACGCGGCATGGGTTACGGCAAGGTCATAGGCAAAGAAATCAGTCGCTGCGAAATAGAAGTCGATTAAGCCTGAAACTTCGTCGCCGAGCATCAGCACATTGTCAGGAAACAAGTCACAGTGAACCACGCCATGGGGTAAGCCGCCGGGCCAATCACCTGCAAATGCTTCCAATTGCGGGAAGACGATAGCAGGTAGGCTTGGATCTATGCTCGCGAGGCCCTCTTCGCCGCAATTTTGCAAAGTGTTATCCCATCCGGCAAGGCCGAGATCATTCCAGCGGGTCTCAGGAAAGTCGGCCACAGCCAGATGATTGTTGGCTAAGGCTGCTCCAACAGAATGCGCTTGCCCGGGCGTGGGATGATCGACTGACACCCCGGGCAAATATTCGATCAAAGCAACCGCTTTGCCGTCAATCATGCGGAATGCTGCGCCTGTATTGTCATGAATGGTGCGCGGTACAGGGCAGCCCTTGTCTGCAAGGTGATCCAACAATTTCAGGAAAAACGGCAAATCGCGCAATTCGATGCGACGTTCGTACATAGTGAGGATGAAGCGCGTGCCAGGCTCTCCTCCACCGGTAGTTTCAAGCAGCCAGTTGGAATTGGATACGCCTTCGGCAATGCCCTTGGCCGACACCAGATCACCGACATCATAATGCGCGATCAGCTCGGCAAGCTCTTCAGCGCCAAGATGTGTGTAAACCGCCACGTCTCGCCCTTTGGCCTCGCCTTATTCGACCAGCTGGCGCGGCAATTTGAAGACCATTTTTTCTTCAGCCGCCATAATTGTCTTCTCTTCGACGCTGCGCCATTCGGACAATTTGCGCACCACTTCGCGAACCAGCAATTCCGGCGCTGAAGCGCCTGCAGTTAGTCCAACAGTTGAAACGCCTTCGAGCCATGCCGGATCTATCTCGCTGGCACGCTGGATCAGTTTGGCCGGAGTTCCGCAACGTTCTGACACTTCCACCAAGCGCAGCGAGTTGGACGAGTTTGGCGCGCCAATCACAAGCACAAGGTCAGCGTCTGGTGCGATCTGTTTGACCGCGGCTTGCCGATTGGAAGTGGCATAGCAAATATCTTCCGCCTTCGGGCCGACAATTTGCGGATACCGTGCTTCCAAAGCGGCGATAATTTCCGCTGTGTCATCAACCGACAAAGTTGTCTGTGTGAGATAAGAAAGCGAATCCTGTGTCGAGAAAGGCAGCTCAGCGACATCTTCAACGGTCTCGACCAGTGTCATTTGCCCATCATCAACCTGGCCCATCGTGCCTATCACTTCAGGGTGACCGGCATGGCCGACAAAGATGATGTGCTGCCCTTTTTCGATCTGGCGTTCTGCCTGACGGTGAACTTTGCTTACCAGCGGACATGTTGCATCGACATAGAGCATTTCGCGCCGCTCTGCCTCTGCAGGAACCGATTTAGGAACGCCATGCGCGGAAAAAACCACTGGAGCATGATCAGGCACTTCGTCCAATTCCTCGACGAATACCGCCCCTTGAGCACGCAATGATTCGACAACATATTTGTTGTGAACGATTTCATGTCGGACATAGACCGGCGCGCCATAGCGTTCGATCGCGCGTTCTACGATTTCAATTGCGCGGTCGACACCGGCACAAAAGCCGCGTGGAGCAGCGATTAAGAGCTTAAGATCAGGACGATCCTGCTGAGCGGCATTTTCAACCGAAGCAGAAATGTCCCCCGATTCTGAGGATGGAAAGGGAGCGTTCATAAGACTGCCTCTAGCGCTTTGTGGAGCGCGCCGCTAGGGCGGTTGCACGCTTTGAATTTGGCCTTACGCTGGTATGCGTATGGTTTCGTCGCAAGGAATGCCGTTTCATGAAGCTTCGTACTCGCCTGTTTTCTGTCATTGCACTGACTGCAGCGCTCGCTGGATGCGGCCGCGAAGGGGAATTGGTTGTTGACCAAGGCGTGGGTATCACCGCGGTCCTTGATTCGTGCCCAGCCGTTGGCATCCCTGATTACACAGGTGATGTGACTTTGTTCCGGAATGCAGGTGACGTGTCATCAGCCAATCTGGATGTGGTCGCATCGATTACGAATTTGCGGCACAGCTGCGATGACACAAGCGCGAAAATCTATACTAACGCCAGTTTTGATGTTCTGGCGCGCCGGCTGGACACTCGCGGTGCCCGAACAGTCACCTTGCCTTATTACGCCACGGTCATGCGCGGTGGCAGTGCAGTTGTTTCCAAACGCATTGGCAGTGTCACGCTGAACTTCGCAGACGGGCAGGAACGCGCGCAGGCAAGTGCTGAGGCGGGCGCCTATGTTGATCGCGCAGAATCCTCTTTACCGGCCGATATTCGTGAGCGGATCACGCGACGACGACGAGCTGGAGATCCCGATGCCGCGCTTGATCCGCTTGCAGACCCGGAAGTTCGGGCTGCTATCCAGCGTTCAAGTTTTGAGCTGCTGGTCGGCTTTCAGCTGACACAAGACCAGCTCGCATATAACGCGACACGCTAAGGCCCGTCAGCTCTGCTGGCCTTGCGCTTTCTGGCAAGTCGGCTAACCGCGTCTCGCGTTCACAATACAGGTGTGAAAAATGGAAACCGTCTACGCCGCCTATGCGGCTAAGATCGATGCTGTTCTTGCAGCGATGGAAGCGGAAGGGACCCTTCCGGCTGATACTTCGCGCGCCAATGTGACAGTCGAACCGCCGCGTGACCCCTCGCATGGCGACCTCGCGACCAATGCCGCAATGGTGCTTGCAAAGCCTGCAAAGACGAACCCGCGCGCTTTAGCAGAAGCTATCGTTGCAAAGCTTGCGGCAGACTCAACCATTTTATCTGCAGAGATTGCCGGTCCCGGTTTTATCAATCTGCGGCTTAATGCGCAGGTCTGGCTCAGTGAACTGGCAGCTATTGCTGCTCTTGGCGACAAATACGGCGCTTCTTCCATGGGTGAAGGCACCCGCGTCAATGTCGAATATGTCTCAGCCAATCCCACAGGCCCCATGCATATGGGCCACTGCCGCGGCGCGGTGGTAGGCGATGCTTTGGCGAGCTTGCTGAGCTTTGCCGGATACGACGTTACGCGCGAATATTATATCAACGATGCTGGCGGGCAGGTCGATGTTCTCGCGCGCTCTGCCTATTTGCGGTATTTGGAAGCATTAGGCGAAGATATCGGAGAAATCCCCGAAGGTCTCTATCCTGGCGATTATTTGAAACCGATTGGTGCCTATCTTGCTCAGGAATTGGGCGAGAAATACAGGGACCAGCCGGAAGAGGAATGGCTTGCGATCTTCCGTGCCGAGACTGTCGAAAAGATGATGGACTTGATTAAGTCCGACCTGTCCTTGCTGGGCATACAGCACGATGTCTTTGCTTCAGAAGCGGCGCTTCATGCTGCTGGCAAGCCGGATGCTGCAGAAGCATGGCTGCGCGAGCATGATCTTGTGTATGACGGCGTATTAGAAGCGCCGAAAGGCAAAGCTCCGCCAGAAGATTGGGAGCCGGTCGAGCTTCCCTTGTTCCGTTCCACCAGATTTGGTGATGACCAAGATCGTCCGATCAAAAAGTCGAACGGCGCGTGGACCTACTTCGGTGCGGACTTGGCCTATCACATGCAAAAGGCCGATGAGGCTGACGCATTGATCGACATTTGGGGCGCTGATCACGCTGGCACAGTCAAACGGATCAAAGCCGCAGTTGCCGCTCTGTCTGAAGGGCAAGGCAAGACGATCCCGTTTGACGTCAAGCTGGTACAAATGGTTCAGCTGATGCGCGCTGGCGAGCCTGTGAAAATGTCCAAAAGGTCGGGCAATTTCATTACCATTGCTGACATGGTGGAAGAGGTTGGCAAGGACGTAGTGCGGTTCACTATGCTAACCCGCAAGCCTGAAGCGCAAATGGACTTCGATTTTGCCAAAGTGGTCGAGGCGTCAAAAGACAATCCGGTGTTTTATGTGCAATATGCCCATGCGCGGATTCATTCGACTCTGCGCAAGGCTGCGGCTGAGAATTTCGCACCGTCTGATGCAAATTTGGCGGCTTTGGGTGAGGAAGAGCGCGCTCTGGTACAATTGGCTGCGCAATTCCCCCGCGAGGTCGAATCAGCAGCTAAAGCGCGAGAACCTCATCGGATTGCGTTCTATCTTTACGATCTTGCAGGGGCTTTTCATGCCTATTGGAATCTCGGGAATGACAATCCTGAAAAACGGTTCATTGTGGCACAAGATAAGTCATTGACTGAAGCAAGGCTTTTCCTAGCACAGCGGTTAGGGCAAGTTGTCCGCAATGGTTTACGCATTTTGGGCGTGGAGGCCGTCGAGGAGATGTGACCATGCCTGACATGTTTTGGGCATGAGCAGCGACATGATGACGAACGACGAGAACATTTTTGAAGAGGAACTCGCGCTGAGCGGCGATGACAGCCTGCCTTGGCTGGAATCGGACGAGTTTGAAGACACTTCAGGCGAGTTGGATACCACCCGCATTATCGGGCTGGTTGTTGTTATGCTTGCTCTGGTGGGCATAGGTGTCGGCGGGGCGTGGTGGTTTGCCAATCGTGACGGCGGCACTGAACATGTCGCTGATGGCAGTACCGTGGCTGCCCCTTCTGGTCCCTACAAGGTACGTCCTGAAAATCCCGGCGGTAAGGAGTTTGAAGGCACTGGTAGCGTTGCTTCTGCTGTTGGCGAAGGTCAAACGCGCGAAGGCACGTTGCGCGAAGACACGCCAGACGAACCCGTGACACCATCGATCGCTACCTTGCCGGTTGGCGAAGAGCCGGCCCCGCCAGTTCAAACGCCTACTGCTGCGCCTCCGACAGTCGCAGATGCGCCGCCTGATACAGGCGGAATTTCAGTGCAAGTTGGTGCTTATCGCAGCCGCGAGCGTGCTTTGGCAGGGTGGCAAACATTGCAACGCCAGACCAGTGTTCTCAACGGTGTCGATCGCCGCATCGTAAAAGGCGAAGCGGACATTGGTACGGTCTACCGCTTGCAAGCGCTGCCAGGCGACCTCGCAGCCGCGCGTGCGCTGTGCGATGCGCTGAAAGCGGATGGTGTTGCGTGCCAGGTTAAACGTTAGGCCTAACGGCTAAACAGCCTGGTGCGGGGGCCTTTTGCCGGTCTTTTCCCCTATGCTTTGATCCGTAAAGCTTGCTGCAGCCTCGCTTTCCTGCGAATTTCCGTCTTATGATTCCTGCCATTTTCGGAATTGCCGGGACTGAATTGACTGCTGATGAGCGCGCCTTTTTCAAGGACGCTGATCCGGCAGGTTACATCCTGTTTGCGCGCAATTGCGACAATCCGGAGCAGTTGAAGCGCCTGACAGATGATTTGCGGGCTTTGCAGGGCAGAGAAAAGACCTTCATCTCGATCGATCAGGAAGGTGGGCGGGTCCAGCGGATGAAGCCGCCCCACTGGTCGAGCTATCCGGCTGGAGAGGCTTTTGACAGGCTTTACGCATTGGCCCCGGCTAGCGCGATTGAAGCGGCACGTGTCAATGCGCAGGCTATGGCGATTGAACTGGCGAGCATGGGCATCACTGTCGACTTTCACGCGCCGCTTGATGTGCGGCGTGCTGAAACCGACAATGTGATCGGTGACCGTTCGCTGGGCAGTGACCCGATGCAAGTCGCAGCCTTAGGGCGCGCGGTGCTAGACGGCATGACGTCAGGCGGGATCGCGGGCTGCTTGAAGCATATGCCGGGTCATGGCCGCGCGACCGCTGATAGCCATAAAGAGCTGCCCGTTGTCACGGCAAGCGCGGAAGAACTGGAGGTGGATGTTGCTCCGTTCCGCTCTCTTGCGGCCAAGGCATCTTTGGGAATGAGCGCACACATCGTGTTTGAAGCGTGGGATGCCCAGCGCCCTGCAACTCTTTCTCCAACAGTGATTGAAGACGTGATACGCACCGATATCGGGTTTGAAGGACTGCTTCTGACGGATGATATCGACATGCAAGCGCTGGATGGATCGATCCCTGAGCGGGCGGAAAAAGCGCTCGCGGCAGGCTGTGATATCGTGCTCAATTGTTGGGCGAAAATGGATGATCAAACCGGTATCGCAGAGCGTGTTGGCACTATGACGGATGCTAAGCAGGCTAAGCTTGGTCTGGCATTGGAACACACTGGAGTGGCTTGCGACCTATCAGAACACACTGAACTGTTGGTCAAGCGCGACGCGTTGTTGGCGCTGGAAGGGGAGGCTGCATGAGCGACAATCTCGATATAGCCGATCCCGCATCACATCCTGAACCAGACGACGAAGTGTGGACCGGCCCCGGCGGATCTGCGAACGGCGATGATGCTGCGCTATATCTGGAGCTTGATGGCTGGGAAGGACCGCTTGACCTTTTGCTAGATCTTGCGCGCCGGCAGAAAGTCGATTTGCGCCAAATTTCGATCCTCGCTCTTGTCGATCAATATCTGACATATATCGAACGCGC
>WTKI01000291.1:0-5278 GCA_011524425.1 Altererythrobacter sp.
GCAAGCGATCAGCGATGTTTTGCAGCGCTATTCGCGCACCCTTGACTGGCTTGATGGAGAAGGTCACGCGCAATGCTATTGGCCTGATGCAGAGATTGATTACGGCTTCTTTGAAGGTTCGGCGCTGGATTTCCTTCCTGTCGTGATAGAAGTTGAGCGCGGGTCTGACCGGCGTTGGCACATGTTAAGTGCGCCGATCATCGCGTTTCATTCTCCAACGCAAGCCAGCAGTGAAACGTATGGTGTCGCCGCTGCCTCGCGTAGGCAGGATGACGGGACTTTGGCTGGCAACATTTATGGCGGCCGCTATCTTGATGAGTGGGAGAAGCGCGAGGCGCAATCCGGCTTGCAATGGCGTATCTCCAAGCGGCTATACTTGGTGGATTGGCGTAGCCCATTGACCGATCAACCTGGGTTTACACCCGACCCAGAGCTGCCGTTGCCAACCGCTGATATCTCGGAATATGGCCATCCGCTGTATCGCAAACTCTAAGCTAATCTGAAGCTCACAGCTCGCGAAACAGATCGCGGCTATCCCAGTCCTGAGCGGCACCATGCACCATTGCGTAGAAATCCTTAAGCGGGCCGCTGCCTTCATAAATTTCGATCATATGGCCTAGCGAGACAACCGCATCTAGGAATGCAAACTCCATCCCTGTGGACGTGCAAGAATGCTGTGCAAGATGTGTTCCCTGTGCTGCAAATTCCGCGATGGCTTCCCTCAGGTTTTCGACCCAAACAGCAATATGATGCAGCCCAAACCGGCCTGAGCCCGCAGGGTAAATATCATGGCAAGCGCTGGGCTCTGAATTGTGCTGTTGAACGAATTCCACCATCACATCGCCCCATTGGCCATAAGCTGAAGAATGGTCGAATGGCTGGTCAATGCCGCGGTGCTTGCTCCAGCTTAGAGGTACGTGGCGAAAGACGAAGAATGGCCCTGAGCCAAAGGCGGCGCTATGCGCTTTGGCTGCGATCTCGATATCGGGAACGAAATAAGCAATCTGTCGAGGTCGCAACGCTCGCACTTCAGTTTACCGCGCGTTCCTTGCCTTCCCAATATGGCGCACGCAGATCCTTGCGCAGAATCTTACCCGACGGGTTGCGCGGCAAGGCTTCGATGAAGTCGACGGATTTTGGGCATTTGTATCCGGCAATATGTTCGCGTGCGTGTGCGATGACATCGGCCTGAGACAGCTCGCCCCCCTCCTTGAGCACGACACAGGCTTTGACTTCTTCGCCCCATTTCTCGCTGGGAATACCGATGACTGCTACATCAGCGATCATGGGATGTGCATAGAGCGCGTTTTCAACTTCAGCGGGATAGATGTTCTCACCGCCAGAGATGATCATGTCTTTCACACGGTCTTGAATGTATAGATAGCCATCTTCATCAAGGTAACCGGCATCGCCTGTGCGCAGCCATCCTTCTGCATCGATTGTCTCAGCTGTTGCTTCTGGACGGTTCCAATAGCCCTTCATATTCTTGGGGCTGCGCGTGGCGATCTCGCCGATCACATGTGGCGCGACTGTATTGCCATCTTCATCGATAATCTTGATCTCAACATCTTTGAGGGGCGTTCCTACGGATCGCATCCGCGGGTTGCCTTTGGGGTCGTGATCTTCCGGATTCAGCGCAACGATAGTCCCGCTCGTTTCGGTCATGCCGTACATTTGCACGAACCCGCAACCCAGCACATCCATCGCTTGCTTCATGAGCTCAAGCGGAATGGGAGAGGCCCCGTATGTGATGTATTTGAGATCCGAGAAATCGACTTCGTTCACACGGGGATGGTTGAGCAGGATTTGAATGGCTGCAGGCACCATAAAGATCTTCGAAATCGCATATTGCTCGATCAGCTCTAATGCTTGCGTAGGGTCATATTCAGGCAAGACAATAGAGCGGGTTCCGTTGAATAGGTTTGAAAGACCATAACCTGTTCCGCTGATATGAAAGCACGGCATGGCAAGCAGAGAAACCTCGCCCTGTTTCGATTTCTGCCAGTCCATTTGTTCCGTTTCATCGACGTCGAAAAGGCTGTTGGGGAAAAGCGACCGATGCGTCATGATCGCACCTTTTGGATAGCCGGTTGTGCCAGAAGTATAGAGCTGGATCGCTTCATCCTCAGGATCACACGGGCTTGCCGGATCAGATGCCGGAAACGTGTCACGCCAGGCCGGATATCCGGGAAACTCGCCTTCGTCGCCCAAGATTCCGAATACCTTTTCGACATGGTCCAGTTTTGGACGAATCTCAGAGATCATAGTGTCGAAACCCGGTGCGACGAACACGACGCTCGCCTGACAATCATTGAGCACATAGGTCACTTCAGGCTTTGCAAGACGCCAATTGACAGGTGTCATCACAACGCCAAGCTTTGCGGCACCTACCAGTACTTCGAAATAGGTGTGCGTGTTCTTGCCCAGATAGGCAATGCGATCCCCGCGCTTGATCCCTAGGGATTGCATAGCATGGGCGGCTTGGTTGCTGCGGCTATCAAGCTGCGCGAAGGAGGTCTCATCTCCCTCGAACTCGAAAGCAATACTGTCAGGCTGCTCTTTTGCGTAATGCCGCGCGATATCGCCAATTGTTTGCGGATCATCGATGCTGGACATTGTGCCTCCGGGATTATTCGATCTTGCTCAGCGGACTTAATCTCGCAACGGGTAGGCACCATTGGCAGAATTCATAGCCCTAAAGTTTGCTTCAACGACAGGTCTTTCAGGCCGGTTATCCGATCCAGCACTGAATGGCGGATGTTGAAGGATCGCGGTCGTCATGGAACCCGCAAGCGTCCCGGCCAAGCTCCGACATATCAACGCCTTCCACTACACGGAATTCGCGCCAGTCATACAAACCGGTACGCTTGGCAATTTTCCACTCGCCTGCGCGCTGCTCAAACCGGTCAACATAGCGGCCCGCGATAACCGCTGAATACACATCTTCCTTGGTCGGGAATATGTCAGTGGCGGGGTGGCCAGGCGGAATTGTGTGCATTGCTGTCATATAGGTTTCGGTGTTGCACACCGTCTCGGTTTCAAAGCCGAACAACACCTGGCCAAGCTGGTGCTGCGTTGCGAGGCATGGATCGATCACCACGCGCGCCTGTTCTACAAATCCGCGCCAATGCCCTTCGATTGTTCCAAACTGGAACTGCGCATCTTCATGAAACAACCTGTCCATGAGCGACCATCGCCGCCGGTCAATCGCGTGCGCATAGGCTGTGATCACATCACGGATAGCTTCGCGGTCTTCAAGTGTTCCTGCCATTCTCAAAGCTCCACAATCACTTTGCCGATGTTGCCACCGGTAAAAAGCTTCTCATACGCGGTAAGCACGTTCTCAAGTCCGCGTGTAACGTCATAGGGCATGGTGATAGCCTCGCTATCGACCCATTCTTTTAGCCTGGAGGTCAGGCGCTCCCCTTGATCCATAAAATCAGGTGAGAAGAACCCCTCAACGCGCAGACGCCGCATCAAGATTTGATCGAATTCTGCCGGACTTGTGCGTGTACCTGCAGAATAGTCTGAGACTAGTCCGCAAATCGCCACACGCCCATAATGGTTCATCCGGGTCAGAACCTGGTCCAACATCGGGCCGCCGACATTGTCGAAATAGATATCAATACCGCCAATGCGATCGAGTTGATCACTCAGAATTCCTGACTTGTAATCAACTGCACCGTCTATGCCGATTTCTTGCGTGAGATAACGACATTTTTCAGCGCCTCCAGCTATCCCCCATGCCGAACAATCCAGCAGTTTGGCAATTTGAACCGCAAGAATTCCGGTGGCCCCGGCAGCGGCGGAAACCAGCACAGTTTCGCCTTCTTTAGCTGCGCCGGTTTGCTCTATGCCCCACAAGGCGGTCCAGCCATTCATGCCTAACGGTCCGAACCATGCACGCTTATCTTTGACTGCAGGGTCCAACTTCACTGCCCCTGCTAAAACAGGGTCCACTAGGCTGTAATCTGCCCATTGGCCGAAAGCGCGGACAAGCGTGCCCTCGGGAAAATCCGGATGCTTTGACGCAGCGACCTCGCCAATCACAAGCCCTGTCATAGCTGTGCCGGTTTCCAGCGGCGGCTGGTAGCCATCGGTACGATCCGTGAGCCACATACGGGTGCCTGCATCCATGGAAAGCATGGCATTGCGGATAACGATCTGATTGGTTTCCGGCTCAGGCAAGGGGCTTTCCACTAACTTCAAAGCTTGTGAAAAATTCATGCCCTCTGGGCGAGATTCAATGCGCCAGTAACGATTGCTCATGATGGCTTTGTCTGCGGAGCATCGTGAGAGAGCAACGGATGCTTTTGCTAGTCGGGTGGCGCGCTATCACTTTGGCGCGGTGCACAGCCGAGCTTCCCTTCCTAAGCTGCCTCCAAACAAACTGGGAGATTTAGGCGATGGCACTTATCACAGTAATCGGCGCATCTGGTCGCCAAGGTTTGGCGCAAGTTCGCCAGGCTTTGAAGGCAGGGTATGATGTCCGCGCGATTTCGCGCCAGGAAGATCCTTTCGCTGGAGCAAAGATCGAAGGGATCGAGCGCGTGTCAGTGCGACCGATGGATCTTTACGATCCGTCGTCGTTCAATGATGCGCTCGAGGGCAGCGACTACATCTTCTACACGCACCCACTGCAAGCGCGCGCGGATCGTGCGGATCTGATCGGTGACCTGGGCAAAGCAGGTGCTGAGCTGGGTGTGAAGCGGCTCGTCTGGAACACATCGAGCTGGA
Source organism: Altererythrobacter sp. (assembly GCA_011524425.1). Lineage (GTDB taxonomy): Bacteria > Pseudomonadota > Alphaproteobacteria > Sphingomonadales > Sphingomonadaceae > Erythrobacter. Next base: position 4,738 of record WTKI01000291.1, read on the forward strand.
TCCCAGACAAGCCCGGAGAAGCCTTCACCTATGCTAACAACACCGCTGGTATCAACGCATTATGGCGGTCCGGCTGTCCGGGAACAGTGTTTGGGTCCGTCTTGTTTATGGACAATCTGCTGACCAATTGGGCGCGTCCTTTCATCGTCAATGAAGGGCGATATGTGTATCCGCACAAGCCTGAGCTGGAAGCGAACTGGATCAGTCTGGATGACGTGGCTAAATTCATGCTCGCCAGTCTTGAGCGCCCGGACATGGAAGGCGCTTGGCTCAACATTGGTGGGCCTAAGCGGATGCGAGGTCCGCAGGTGGCGGAAGTGCTGTCGAACACGCTCGACAAGCCTATTAAATATGACCCATGCACACCGCAGGAATTCGGCGAGTATCTCGTGAATGCTGCAGGCGATGATATGCCAGCCGAAATGCGCGAAGAGTTTGCTGCAGGCATTGCAGCGTTTTACGAATACAATAACAATTCGCCCACAAAGCCATTCGAAGTCGATATGGACCACGTCTATGATCGCTTCCCGGAATTGGATGG
>WTKI01000291.1:5378-7236 GCA_011524425.1 Altererythrobacter sp.
TAATACTGCGTGGTGAAGCTCTCTCCCACGGTTTCACCTGGGAAGAGCTGGCTGATCAAAGCGCCGCGCAATCCGCCACCGTAAAAGCTCGCGATCGAGATATGCGGGAAGATCGTCCAAACGCCTTGGACCAGCACCTCATACGGCAGGTCCTCATCTGCAACTTGCGTTAGGTCGAGTTCCTGATCATCGTCCGCTGACACCTTGATCGCGAATTTGCTGGGCGTTGAAAGCCGCTGATGCGGTCCCCAAGAAAAGAAATTCGCGCGGTTGTAGAAATCCGCACCAAACGTATCCTTGTGCAGCACTGGCAGGTGGTAAAAATCAAGATAACCGTCATAGGCGGTTTTCCAGTTTGGCCCGGCCAGCGTGCGTTTGCTGAACAAATGCCAGTCATCGAACCCGAACGCGGTTAGAAGATCATCGTAGCCGCACAAATAATCGGCAATGTCGAGTTTGGAATCCGGGTCGAGAGTGGCCCAGATAAGCCCGGCTTTTTCGTAAACGGGGAAGCGGGTGAGACAGTGAGCCGCTTTGTCAATCGCGCCAAAATCCTGAGGGCTGGCAACTCCGATAAGGGCGCCATCATTCTTGAAGGTCCAACCATGATAGCCACAGGTAAACCGGCTGGCATTTCCCGATCCGCTCGCCACGGGGTTGCCGCGGTGCGCGCACATATTGAGTAGCGCGACAACAGAGCCATCTTTCTGGCGTGTCAGCAGCAACGGCACGCCGCAAATTTCCATGGCTTTGAAGTCGCCCGGATTAGGCAGTTCGCATGATGGCGCGACCATCAGTGGCAAGCGCCGGAAAATTTGTTTCTTCTCGCGCTCGTAAAGGTCAGGATCGATATAGGCCGAGGCTGGGATACGCACGACTTCGTCTGCGTATTCCATCGTGTCAGCTGCCCCATGTTCAACCAGATTGCGGGTCATCGAAATAAGTTCGTCGCGTGACATATGCCTCTACTCCAAGAATGTTCGATAAGAATGCGGCAGCGTGCGCCGGTCTAGCAATGCCCTTTTTTGGGGATAGCAAAGAGAAAGGGCGGACCTTTCGGCCCGCCCTTGCGATTATTGCTGTGGCAAACTGTTGTCAGAAGCGGACGCTCGCTTCCACGTAAACTTGACGTCCGCGGTTTTGCGTCAACACAAGGTCATCGCCGCCGGCAGGCAGGAATGGCCGGCCGCCTGATGTGTTGACCCAGATCTCGTCGGCCAGATTGTTACCAATGAGTGAGAGCTTCCATTTGCCGTCTGCATCTCCGATTGAAACGCTCGCGTCGAAAGTCACATAGCTGTCTTGGCGGAAGTCTGTTGGTGTAGATTCATCCGTGAAGTAGCTGCCTGAGTAAACGGCGTTGCCGCTCAAGCCCAGCTCCAGTGAATCGCCAACCGGTACAAACCAGTCCATCGCAATATTGCCTGACCAGGTCGGCGCCCGCGATGCCTGACGTCCGTCAAGATCAAAGCCTTGCTCTGTGACAAAAGTGTCGCTGAATTCTGCATCCAACCAAGCGACATTGCCTGAGAAAGACAATCCATCGACAGGTGTAATCCAACCCCATTCCAGATCTACGCCTGCTGTAGTGACTTCACCCGCATTCAATGTGGAGAACTGGATCGCAATGGCGTCAAAGTTCTGCACCTGAAGGTTGTCGAACACATAGTAATATGCAGTCGCATTCAGGGTCAGGCTGCGGTCGTTAAATTGAGATTTGATCCCAATCTCACCGCCCTCTGCCGTTTCCGATTCGTAAATCAGAGCGCCGAAGTCATTCGCCGCTGCCGCCACAGCAAGACTTGCTGTTGGGAGAGCAGAGTTATCAATGCCGCCAGACTTGAAGCCAGTCTTATAT
>WTKI01000412.1 GCA_011524425.1 Altererythrobacter sp.
GACGTTATGGCTGAGCATACAGTAAAGGCATTCGACGAGGATATCACCCGGCTTCGCGGACTGATCGGCGAGATGGGCGGGCTGGCTGAAGTTGCGATTCAGGAATCGCTCGACGCGCTTGTCCGTGGTGACGAAGAACTTGCTGCAAAGGTAGTCGAGCGCGACAAGAAGCTCGATGATCTGGAAATGCAGGTTGATAAACTTGCTGTCCGTCTCATCGCACTACGCGCACCCATGGCTGATGATCTGCGCGAAGTCATCGCTGCACTGAAAATTGGCGGTGTTGTCGAGCGGATCGGCGACTATTCCAAGAACATCGCCAAACGTGTGGGCGAGATCGAAGGCCGCAGCCGGTTTGAACCGCTCACGCTACTGCCTGCAATGGGGGAACTGGCGAGCGAAATGGTGCATGATGTCCTCACCGCCTATGCCGCTCGTGATCCGCAACTCGCGATTGAAGTCATTGCAGCTGACGAGAAAGTGGATGCGTTCTACAATTCCATCTTCCGCAATGTTGTCAGCTATATGGTTGAGAACCCTGCGACGATTTCAAGCGCTGCACAGCTGCTTTTCGTAGCGCGAAACATAGAACGGATTGGCGACCATGCGACCAATGTTGCAGAAATGGTCCACTTCGCTGCGACCGGCACTTACCCGGAAGACGACGGCAACTAAGCTTGGTCTTCGCCGCTGCTCGCGGGGTTGTATGGCTTGAAACCGAGCCAGCATGCCCGCTTGTCGCGAAACTGAAACAATATCCGTGCGAGGACATAAAGGTCTGCTGAGGATTTTGTCATGAATGCTGCTAAACTTCTGCTCGTGGAAGATGATCCGGCGCTCGCTGAGTTGCTGGAGTTCCGCTTCACAAACGAAGGCTACGAAGTGCGCTCGACACCAGACGGCGATGAAGCACTTATGCTCGCAGCAGAGGATGTTCCTGACCTTATCATTCTGGATTGGATGATCGAAGGGACCAGCGGCATCGAGGTCTGCCGGCGCCTGAGACGCGACAAATCAACTGCGCATGTTCCTATTATCATGCTCACCGCGCGTGAAGCTGAGGATGACCGGATTCGCGGGCTCGATACAGGCGCGGATGATTATGTGACCAAGCCGTTCTCGCCGCGCGAACTGTTGGCACGGGTATCGGCTGTCCTTCGGCGCATTCGCCCTGTGCTGGCAGGCGAGAGCCTGGAAGTTGGTGACATCAGGCTTGATCCGGTTGCTCACCGTGTCACGCGCAAAGGCAACCCCTTGCAATTAGGGCCGACAGAATATCGCTTGCTCAAATTCTTTATGGAAAGCCCGGGCCGCGTGTTTAGTCGCGGGCAATTGCTTGACGGGGTTTGGGGAACTGCAAGCGACATCGAATTGCGGACAGTTGATGTCCATATCCGCCGCCTTCGCAAAGCATTGGAGGTAGACGGAGCAAAAGATCCTGTGCGCACAGTGCGTTCAGCAGGCTATGCTTTCGAGGCCGTTTAGCGGCACTTCAAGCGCTTTAGGCCCCGCTTAGGTCGCTTTAGCGGCACACGCGCGCCCAGCGGGTCCCTTGGTCCAGATGGAAGTGATCTGCGTGCTGTGCATTGTATTCTGGTGAAAGCACTGTGCGGAAACTTTGGCACGCACTGTCTCGTACAGCTTCAAGAAAATCGCCTTTCTTGCCCTCGCCCCAATGCTGAAGCACGCTCACATATTCCCCATTTTCCAGCACGAACCCACTGATATCAATGGCATTGGCGGTCGCATGTTCGCTCCACGGGGCGTTCTGGCGGGAGTTTACACGGCGACAGTTGACGGTGCCAAGATGGAGGATGCGCGTTACCTTCGTGTCGAGATGCTCTTCAGCCGCCTGCTGCACACCATGATTGATCCACAAAGCGAGGCCTGCATTGATCGGGCATGTCGCAATTGCATTGCCAGGCACAATCACTGGATTGTTGATCTGAGTGCGATCCGGCAATCCGCAAGGGCCATCGCCTACGCCAGGCAGAGCAGTAAAGGGGACCTCGCTACGGGTGAGAACTTGACGACACAGCGCTCGGTTTCCTGAAAGGTCGCTAAGCTTTCCAGCGGTGGCCCAGCCCGGAGGATCATTAAGATCAAGCGGCTCCAGAGGGTTGTGCTGAGGGTTCTCCTGCAGCCAGACCCAACCGGCCAGCAGCATCGCCCCTGATATGATTATGAGCAGTGCACGGCTGTCACCGGTAAACAAACCGACAGCGCGTGAGATACTCCAGACTTTCATAGCTCTAAACCCACCTCAAGAATCTGCTCTAGTGAAAGTCACGTGACTTAGGAATAATGCGTACATTACGCGGGTGGCCGCGTGTAGGGGGTAATTCATCAATTATATCACGCACCTGCACAGGCGAAGATGCCTCTTTGCGCGATTGGGACAATGCGCCAGATCGTGGCCGTAGCGGAGCGCTGACATGGTCTGCTCGCGCAACTGGCGCGTTCAGCAAGTCATCAGACAATGCATGGAGCGATGCCGTAGCATCCGTCATGTGATGCGCGATCACGTGAATCACCTCGTCGTCATATTCCACCCTACCGCGCACCTCCATCAGGCGCGCGCCCATGACGACCCGGCGCTGTTTTTCTTTTAAATCTGGCCAGACCACCAGATTAACCACTCCGGTTTCATCTTCAAGTGTAATAAAGCAAACACCCTTTGCACTGCCCGGGCGTTGCCGGATCAAAACCACCCCTGCAACTTGGACCATGGAGCGATACTTGCGGGTTCGAAGGTCTGCGGCCTTGATAAAACCGCGTTCTGCCAAGCTGGCGCGCAGGAATGACATAGGGTGCGCTTTGAGGCTCAATCGCGTGGTCTGATAATCTGCCACCACCTCTTCTGACAAAGGCATTTGCGGCAGATGGATGAGCGCTTTCTCCGCCCCTTCATCGCGTTCTTGTGCGGCCTTGAACAGCGGCAAATCAGGCGAGGCAATCAGGCTGCGCGCATCCCACAAGGCCTGGCGACGCGTAAGCTTCATCGAAGTAAAGCAATCGGCACTCGCCAGGCGTTCGATATGCGCAGGCGAGAGCCCTGCCCGCTCGCGCAGTTCAGCCACATCCTTGAAAGGTCCGTTTTCTTCACGTTCGGTTATCAAGCGTGCTGCGATATGTTCAGGCAAGCCATCAACCTGGCGCAAGCCAAGACGAAGGGCGATGTTTTTGCCGAGGGTTCTTTTCTGCTGTCCTTCTCCCTCGATGGGAGAAGGATGCGTCGACTTGCGAGCTTGCTCGCTAGTCAAAGCTGGATGAGGGTGTTTCGGATTGCATTCACCCTCACCCAACCCTCTCCCATCAAGGGAGAGGGCTTGTACGCTGTTAAAGCCCTCACGGGTCTCCTCAAGCCGATTATCCCACGTGCTTTCATTTACATCGGCAGGGCGCACTTCTACGCCATGCTCGCGCGCATCGCGTACGATCTGCGCGGGCGCGTAAAAACCCATCGGCTGCGAATTGAGCAGAGCAGCAGCAAAGGCCGCGGGAAAATGGCATTTAAGCCAGCTGGAGACATAGACCAGATGCGCAAAACTGGCTGCATGGCTTTCAGGAAAGCCATATTCGCCAAAGCCCTTGATCTGATTGAAGCAGCGCTCTGCAAAATCGGGATCATAGCCGCGCGCCACCATCCGCCCGACCATCATGTCTTCCAGTTCATGCACCATGCCGCGCGATCGGAAAGTCGCCATTGCCTTGCGCAACCGGTTCGCCTCTAGGGAGGAGAATTTCGCTGCATCCAGAGCAATCTTCATCGCTTGCTCCTGAAAGATCGGAACGCCTAGCGTTCGCTCAAGAATGCTGGAGAGTTCATCGGGCGGTCCATGTGTTGGCGATGGCGCAGGAATGGAGACCGGCTCTACCCCGCGTCGTCGCTTCAAATAAGGATGCACCATATCGCCCTGAATGGGCCCGGGCCGCACAATCGCAACCTGGATCACAAGGTCATAGAATTCGCGCGGCTTCAAGCGCGGCAACATGTTCATCTGCGCACGGCTTTCCACTTGGAACACGCCCAGCGAATCCCCTTTACGCAGCATCGCATAAGTTTCCGGGTCTTCACGCGGAACCGTGGCCAGCGTCAGGCGGCGTTCGTGATGATCCTCCAGCAAGTCCAAGCATTTCTTGATGCAGGTCAGCATGCCGAGCGCAAGCACATCGACCTTAAGGATACCCAGCGCTTCAATATCGTCCTTATCCCATTCGATGAAACTGCGATCCGGCATTGCGCCATTGCCGATGGGGACTGTCTGCGTCAGCGCGCCTTGCGTAAGGATAAACCCGCCTACATGCTGGCTGAGATGGCGTGGCATGCCGATCATCTGCTCGGTCAGCGCCAGCACACGCTTTAGATGCGGGTCAGAGATATCCATACCGGTTTCCGCTGCATGGCGCTCATTGATTTCACGCCCCATCGAGCCCCACACTGTGCGCGCCAGAGCCGATGTCACATCTTCAGACAGCCCCATCGCCTTGCCCACTTCGCGGATCGCCATGCGCGGGCGGTAATGGATGACAGTTGCGGTCAGCCCCGCGCGATGACGGCCATATTTGCGGTAGAGATACTGGATCACTTCCTCACGCCGCTCATGCTCGAAATCGACGTCAATGTCGGGCGGTTCTTTACGCTCTTCCGAGATGAAGCGATCAAACAACAGCTGGTGCTTAGCCGGATCAACTGAAGTGATTTCCAGGCAATAGCATACCGCAGAGTTGGCAGCGCTCCCTCTACCCTGACACAGGATCGGCGGATCAACCGAGCGAGCAAAATCGACGATGTCCTTGATGGTGAGGAAATAGCGCGCAAGATCGAGCTTGCCGATCAGCGCCAGCTCCCGCTCCAGCGTTTCGCGCACCGTTTCAGGCAGGCCTTCAGGATAGCGCCGCTCTGCGCCTTTCCAGGTCTCGCTTGCCAGATATTCCTGCGGCCCCATCCCATCCGGGTAGATCTCTTCAGGATATTCATAACGCAGTTCATCAAGCGAAAACTCGCATGCATCCGCGACTTCGCGTGCTGCCGCAATCGCATGCGGCCAGCGTGCAAACAGGCGCTCCATTTCCTGCGGGGATTTAAGGTGCCGCTCTGCATTGGCGTGGAGCAGATGCCCCGCTTTCGCCACCGTGGTCTTGTGACGGATCGCAGTCATCACATCCTGCAACGGGCGGCGTTGCGGGATATGGTAATGCACATCATTGCTTGCGAGCAGACGCAACCCGTGTGTTCTCGCAAGCGCATCAAGCCGCTCGATCCGGGCGGCATCATCCCCGCGATAGAGATAACTTGCCGCAATATGGCGCAGACTTGGCAACCCTCGCGCCAAATGCGGCACAAGTTCTACGAAGCTGCCGCTTACTGTGTTCGACAGCTCTGCACCATCGAAGGCGAGAATATTGTTCGCCCATGCAGGAACTGTAAATTCTGACTCAAGATCATCCGGCGGAAGAACGATCAGCTGTACGCCCTCGCTATGGCCGGCAAGCATTGTCAGATTAATCTCGCACACGCCCTTCTCTTGCCACTCGCCTGAAAGCGTCTGCATCCGGCCTGCGCTGATCAGCTGGCACAGCCGCCCATAAGCAGCGCGGCTTTTGGGATATGCAAGAAAAGCAAGGCCTTCGACAGTCTCGATCCGGGTGCCGATGACCGGACGCAGCTTAAGCGTTTTCGCTTCGCTATGGACCCGTACCACACCGGCAAAGGAATTCGCATCCGCTATCCCGATTGCGTCATAGCCCAGCTCTCTTGCGGTCGTGACCAGATCAACCGCATCAGACGCACCGCGTAAAAAGCTGAAACAGCTCACTAGCCCCAGCTCAACAAAAGAGGCGCGTGCAGGCGTATCGATCGCTTCAGGATCAAGCTTCAGAGTGCGCTTTTCAGGGGTTAGAGGTGCGTCAGGCATACAACATACAAAGACAAATGTTCTTTATATGTTCTTATATGCACTAAGCCAATATCCAATGTACAAAGAGAAGCGGGGCCGCCCCATAAGATCAGCCCCGTCTTGGATTACCGATGTTCAGTGAATGCGTTCAGCCGTTCGCCCGGCGCTGGTTGGCCAATTTCTTCTCAAGCGATTCACGCATCAAGTGATCGACGACCGCTTCATGCATCTTTCCTTGGAAAGCGACACCAGCATATTGGTCATCGACCCACACCACTTTGCCTAAAGGCGAACGAACGCCGTTGATCTTAAGCGACAGGTGTTCGCCGACTTCAGCAAATCCATGACGGCCTTTGACCTTGCAGCCCCCTTCAGACACATCGATCAACTCCACACAGATAGGACGCGAGCGCATACGTCCATCGACAAGAATGTCGAGGGGTCGACGTAAGGATTGGCGTCCGTGTGAGGAATTATCCATAAATGCTGATATCCCGCAAAATTGATTACTCAACGTAATAGCCAGCAAAGGTAATGAGCGAGTTAACTGTAATTAAAGTCTTATAATCAATGTTTTATGGGCGATTTTACTCGAGAATAGGCTTCATCCCCAAAGCCCCTGCAAGTACCAGTCAGGGATACCGCCCCGCCCATCGTGAATCAGGCCGTGGCGATAGATCCAATAACATCGCCCCTGTGCATCCTCGACCCGGTAGTAATCGCGCAGCCGCGTGGTCGAGTGCTGACGCCACCATTCCGGTGCAATCCGCTCCGGCCCTTCCACACGCACAACTTCGCGCACATTACCGCGCCACCTGAAGGACCGCGGATAACCATCAGGTGATGCATAGAGCACTGCGATCTTCTCTGAACGGTCAAGCAGCTTGAGCGGACGCTTGTGAAACACAAGCTCGCCTTGTGACACAGGCTCTGCAGCCAATGGCGGCTGCCATCGCTGCGCACGTTCCGGCAGATGGCTGGCGTAAGGCACAGGGCGGCTCACTGCGCGCGCTCCCAACCGCACGGTGAGCCGGTCAATACAAGCCGCCAGTGATGTACCATGCATTTGCGCATTTGCTTCAATATCGCCTTGCTCCAAAGCTAGCGGTTCAGACCAGCTCGCACGCAGCCGCACTGTCTCTATCCCGAAACCCGCTTCAACATCTTCCAGACAGCGAACAAACAGACGGCAGATATGCGCGGCATCGCGCGTGGCGGCTGCCAGTTCAAGCGTGCGGACCAGGACCTCGCCATCGCTGTCGGGCAAACCGGCGTCGGTCACGAGCGCG
>WTKI01000193.1:0-5293 GCA_011524425.1 Altererythrobacter sp.
GTCTGTTATTGGCCAAGGTTCAAGCCCGGACCATTTGCTGGTTACGGCATTGCTGCTAAACATAGCGCTGATCATATTCGGATGGCGCCGTTACCGCGAGCTGGTGGACGAAGTATCAGAACGGCGAAAGGCGGAAGAAACCGCTCGCCGTCTGGCTGAAACCGATCCCTTGACAGGTTGCTTGAACCGGCGCGCTATGACGCAAGCAACAGAAGAACTCCGCGCGCAATGCAATGCTAAGGGCCAATCTATTGCTTTTGTGATGGTTGACCTCGATAATTTCAAACAAATCAATGATATGAATGGCCATACAGCGGGCGATGTTGTCCTGACGACGCTAGCTGATCGCTTGCGCGAGAAACTGCCACAAAATGCATTGATTGCGCGTCTGGGCGGTGACGAATTTGCTTTTGTCATGCCTTTTGAGGGGTTCAGCACATCGCGCGTTGACGAGTTGGTGGTTCGCCTGTTTGAAAGCCTGAGCAAAGGCATAAAGGTGGACAACATCAAAATCGAAACCACCATGTCGATCGGGATCGCCACCGACAAAGAAGCGCGCCTTTCGGATAATACTCAGCTTGATGCGGCCACGCTGATGCACAGAGCTGACATTGCCATGTACCACGCCAAGAAGAAGGGGAAGAACCGGTTTTACTGGTTTGAACCCAACATGGAAGATGAACTGCGCTTCCGCAATGAATTGGAAGTGGGGATCAAGCGCGGTGTATGCTCTGGCGAATTTGTTCCATACTATGAACAGCAGATCGACTTGCACACTGGCGAGCTGGTTGGCTTTGAAATGCTAGCGCGGTGGCATTCGCCAGAGCTTGGGCTGATCAGCCCTGAAGTGTTCATTCCGATCGCTGAAGAAATTGGCGTTATTGCAGAACTGTCCGAGCAGCTCATCGAGCAAGCGCTGCAAGATTCAAAGGATTGGGATGATTCGCTGACACTCTCTGTCAACATCTCGCCGGTCCAGATGCGCGACCCCTGGTTCCCGCAGCGTCTCCTGAAGATGCTGGTTAAACACAATTTCCCCAACCATCGGCTGGAAATCGAAATCACGGAAAGCTGCTTGCACGACAATGTCGGCATGGTTCGCTCCATGCTATCAAGCCTGCGCAATCAAGGCGTCCGGGTGAGCCTCGATGACTTCGGAACAGGCTACTCCTCGCTCGAGCAGCTGCGCACTTTACCGTTTGATCGTCTGAAGATCGATCGGAGCTTTGTGACTGAGCTGCGCAAAGCCGATGCCAATTCCAAGATTGTCGATGCGATTGTTTCGCTGGGCAATGGCCTCGATATGCCTATCACTGCAGAGGGTATTGAGGACCAGCAGGTTCTCGATGCTCTCAAAGAAATGGGCAGCCTGAAGGGCCAAGGCTATCTCTATGGCAAGCCGGAAGACGCCGAAGCCGTACGCCAACGTTTGGAGAATATCGGCAAGCTGGTATCGCGCATACAGGAAAGTGTATCTGGCGAAGTTCCAGCCAAGCAATCTGAGACAACCCAAGCGCGCGCCGCAAAAGGTTAGCTCGCTCAATCCTCAGAGCTTTACGTAACGCCCGCGCCCGAATAGAGCGCAACGCGTTATGCGCGTCCCCTTCATCAAGATGCATGGATTAGGAAACGATTTTGTCGTGCTCGATGCGCGCGCTAAGGCGCTGCCGGACATTACGGAACCGTTTGCTGCTGCAATTGCTGATCGAAACACTGGGATTGGGTGCGATCAGCTCATCGTTTTAGAGCCAAGCGAAGCGGCTGATTTTCGTATGCGGATCTTCAACAGCGATGGCGGTGAAGTCGAGGCGTGTGGCAATGCCAGCCGTGCTGTTGCGGTGTTGCATGGCTCGCCTGCAAACGTCGAAACGGCTGGCGGTGTTATCGCGCTGGAGCCCACATTAAGCGGCGCGAGTGTCGACATGGGTGTTCCGCAATTCGACTGGGATGCGATCCCCCTCGCCTATGCGATGGATACAAGCGCATTGCCTGTTGGTTGGGGCCCCCTTGAGGGGCCAATTTGCGTCAATGTAGGCAATCCGCATGTGATCTTTTTCGTAGATGACCTGGACGCAATCGATCTCGCTTCGCTTGGACCTCAGATCGAGAATGATCCGCTCTTTCCGGAGCGCGTCAACGTCAACGTCGCTCAAATTATCGGAGCAAACCACATTCGACTGCGGGTGTGGGAGCGCGGTGCCGGGCTGACGCGCGCGTGCGGCACTGGGGCCTGTGCGACCGCTGTCAGTGCAGCAAAACGCGGACTGACAGACCGCAAATCACGCGTTGCTCTGCCTGGAGGGGAACTTACCATTGAATGGCGCGATGATGATCGCATCATCATGACCGGACCTGCAACGGAGAGCTTTCGCGGCGAGTTTGAATGGGATGACTTCGCATGACTCATGCGCCTGAAGTCATTTCACTTGGGTGTCGCTTGAACATATCCGAAAGCGAGCGCATTGGCGCAATGCTGGAGGGTGAAGGCGATGTGGTTGTCGTCAACAGCTGCGCGGTGACGAATGAAGCTGTGCGCCAAACCCGGCAAGCGATCCGCAAAGCCCGCCGAGCACGGCCCGATGCTCGCTTGCTCGTGACGGGGTGTGCAGCTGATATTGAGCGCGAGCAGATTGCAGCGATGCCTGAAGTTGACGGGTTGATAGCAAACGCTGCAAAGCTTGATCCGCGCGCTTGGAATCTTCCGGCTCAACCCGATGTTCGCGTCCCAACACGCACCCGAGCCTTTATTGGCATTCAAAACGGCTGCGATCATGCCTGCACGTTCTGCATTATCCCACAAGGACGCGGGAAAAGCCGATCGCTGAAAATTTCAGAGGTTCTCAAGGAAGTTGAGACGCACCTCAAACTGGGTGCGAAAGAAGTGGTCCTTACAGGCGTAGATGTGACCTCTTGGGGGCACGATTTGCCCTCTAGGCCCCTTTTAGGTTCCCTTGTGTCACGCTTGCTCGAAGCCTTTCCAGAGCTACAAAGACTGCGCATGTCTTCGCTCGATGGCATTGAAATTGATGAAGAATTGTTCGATTTGTTCGCCTCAGAGCAGCGTTTGATGCCGCATTTGCACTTATCCCTCCAACACGGCGCGGATCTGATCCTGAAACGGATGAAGCGCCGCCATTTGCGCGATGATGCTGTGAGCCTTGTGAACCGCTTGAAACAAGCTCGGCCTGAGCTTGCCATTGGTGCGGATCTGATTGCGGGCTTTCCAACCGAGAGCGCTTCGCATCATGCTGAGAATCTTTCCATCATTCGCGAACTCGACATTGTTCACGGTCACATTTTTCCGTTTTCTCCGCGCGAGGGAACGCCCGCTGCGCGCATGCCTCAGCATAACAAAGCGCTTATAAAACAACGTGCTGCTGAATTGCGTGAAGCGGTGAACGGTACGCGTCAGGCGTGGCTTAATTCTCTCCTTGGAAAACCGCTGGAAGTGCTCGCAGAGAAAGATGGAACCGGCTATGCGCCGCAATTCGCACGTGTGGCTTTGCCGTCGGGAACGAAGCCGGGATCACTTGTGCAGGTAACGCCGACACAGTTGCATGAAGGATTGCTTCAATGAGCGGAAAGAGCTGGAAAGACCGGCTATTTGGCGGATTTCGCAAGACATCTGAAAGGCTTAGCGAAAACCTGACCAGTGTGGTCAGCACCGCTAAGCTGGGTGATGCGACCCTGGACGATGTCGAGGACGCGCTTATCGTCTCCGACTTGGGTCCAGCGGCCGCAGCGCGCATTCGCCAGCGCCTGTCCGACAAGCGTTTCGGTCTTGAAATGACAGAGCAGGAACTGAAGGAAGCGGTGGCAGAAGAGATCGCGGAGATCCTTCGTCCGGTTGCAAAACCTCTTGAAATTACAGCCTTTCCGCGCCCTCAAGTGATCCTGGTGATCGGCGTCAATGGGTCAGGCAAGACTACAACAATCGCCAAACTGGCACACCTCTTTCAGGAAGATGACTATGGGGTGATGCTGGCAGCAGGCGACACGTTCCGCGCAGCCGCGATCGGCCAGCTTCAGACCTGGGCGGACCGGATCAACGCTCCACTCATCCGCGGACCTGAAGGCGGAGATCCGGCCAGCATTGTATTTGACGCGGTCAAAGCAGCGACCGATCAAGGCATTGACGCGCTGGTGGTCGACACCGCCGGGCGTTTGCAAAACAAGCGCGAACTGATGGACGAGCTTGCCAAAATTCGCCGTGTTCTCGGGCGCTTAAACGAAGAGGCGCCGCATGATGTCGTTCTCGTCCTCGATGCCACAAACGGTCAGAACGCGCTTTCGCAGATCGATGTTTTCAAGGAAGTCGCAGGCGTCACCGGGCTGATCATGACTAAGCTCGATGGCACAGCGCGCGGCGGTGTGCTGGTCGCAGCAGCTGAACAATATGGTCTGCCAATCCACGCGATTGGTGTGGGCGAGAAGATCGACGATCTGCGACCGTTCGATCCTGATCTGGTCGCTAAAGTCATTGCAGGGGTTGCATAGATGAACGAAGCACAAGCCACCGCTGCAAAGCCAAAGCCCGGCTGGCAAAACATGCTGGTCGATTACGGCCCGCTGGTGATCTTCATCGCTGTCTACAAGCTCACTTCGCCTGCCGAGACCGATGTCGATGCAGAGATCGCAGCAGTCATCAAAGGCACAGGCGCTTTCATGATCGCTGCTGTGATCGCGCTGATCATCAGCAAATGGAAATTCGGGTCCGTCTCGCCCATGCTGATCTTCTCGACCGTGCTGATTGTCGGTTTTGGCGGTTTGACGATCTTCTTCGCGGACCCGTTTTTCATCCAGATCAAACCCACGATTATTTACTGCGTGTTGGGGGCTGCACTGCTGGTGGGGGTCTGGATGGGCAAATCCTTCCTGCAGATGTTGCTGCAACAGGCCTTTGAAGGTGTGGATGACGAAGGCTGGCTCAAATTATCGCGCAATTGGGGCTTGTTTTTCTTCGTCCTTGCAGGCGTCAATGAAGTGCTGCGCTATCTCTACAATTTTGAGAACGGCAAGTTCGAAACCTATTTATGGGCCGATTTCTGGGTCATACTGCCACTGACTTTCCTCTTCACTTTCAGCCAGATACCCATGCTAATGAAGCATGGCTTTTCAATCGACGGCGACGCCGATGAGGAAGGTGAACATGATACGGATGAGGAACCTCGCCCCCGCCCCTAGCGCTATCGCGCTTGCCAAGCGCAAAAAACCCCGCTTAGGGTCCTGACGGTTCCAGCCCGGGAGCGGCTGGAGGTAACTGTAAGGTCATAAACGGGGGAGCACTTCAATG
>WTKI01000193.1:5393-7102 GCA_011524425.1 Altererythrobacter sp.
GCCCGGGAGCGGCTGGAGGTAACTGTAAGGTCATAAACGGGGGAGCACTTCAATGGCCAAATTTTTCGGAAATCTGCATCTTGTGATGCTGGTCGGGCTGCTTGCAGCGGTCGCGACGATGTTCGGTTTTGCTGACACAGCCATGATCAACAGCAACACGATTGCGCGGTGGCTGCACCTTTTCTTCGGGGTGCTGTGGATCGGCCTGCTGTATTATTTCAACTTTGTCCAGGTGCCGAGCATGCCTAAGATCGCAGACGAGCATAAGCCTGCTGTGACCGGCACAATCGCGCCAAGCGCGTTGTTCTTCTTCCGCTGGGCGGCACTTCTGACCGTTGTTACCGGTCTGTGGATCGCGATGGTCAATGGCTACATGGTGGACGCTCTGACCTTCAAGGGTGCGGGCAATGTAAACCTGATCGGTGCGGGCATGTGGATGGCGCTGGTGATGGCATTCAACGTGTGGTTCATCATCTGGCCAGCGCAGAAGAAAGTGCTCGGCATCGTCGAGGCAAGCGCGGAAGAGAAAGCTGCTGCTGCACCTCGCGCACTGATCGCAAGCCGGCTGAACACGCTGCTGTCGATCCCGATGATGTGGACGATGGTCAGCGCCAATCTGGGCTAAAACCTCAGCTAGACATCGAAAACCTGCTGAAGAGGGCGCTGCGGGCAATCGCGGCGCCCTTTTTTCTCATGCCCACTTGGAATGTCCGCAATTGGGGTGGAAAGCGGACGTTGCACTCGAACAGAATTTGCTCAAACACCTAATACGGTCTTAACCTAATTTGCCATGCCATTTACACCATTCCATCTTGGGCCGGGAGCATTAGCAAAGTCTCTATTGAAGGACCGCTTTAGCTTCATGGTTTTCGGAGGCTCTCAAGTCCTTATGGACATTGAAGCTTTGATCAGGATCGCTCTTGCAGATCCAATTCTTCATGGCCCCAGTCATTCTATAGCTGGTGCTGCAGTGATTGGATTGATCGCTGGAGCATTGGGTCGCCCGATCAGTTTGTATGTTCTCGAGATTCTCAGAGTTGCACATCGTCGATTTTCCTGGCGGGTTTCATTTTCAACAGCGTTTATCGGAACCTTTTCGCACATTGTTCTCGATGCGATCATGCATGCCGACATGAGACCACTCTTTCCGTTTTCAGACGGAAATGGCTTACTCGACCTAATCTCGAGCTATCATCTGCACCTATTTTGCTTAATTTGCGCCGTTTTCGCAGGCGTCATTTTTTGTGTGGGCGCCATGGTCAGGCATTGAGGTCATAAGTGTCCGCAAATGGGTCGTTAGCGGACATCCCACCCTCACCCGCCAGCGTGGTAAAAATCGTAAACCTTGCGCGCCACTGCATCGCTCACTCCCGGTGCGCGCTGCAAATCCTCCAGCGCTGCCGCCCGTACCTTGCTCGCTGTGCCGAAGTGCAAAAGGAGCGCGCGTTTTCTGGCCGGACCAATGCCGGGGATCTCGTCCAAGGGTGAGGCAGTGATCGCTTTGCTGCGCTTCGCCCGGTGCGCGCCGATCACATAGCGGTGAACTTCATCGCGCAGGTTCTGCAAATGGAACAGCAGCGTCGAATTGGTCGGCAGCGTCTTCTCGCGCCCATCGGGAAAGTGAAACACTTCGCGCCCCTTGCGACCGTGATGCGGTCCCTTGGCAATCGCGATGAGCGGCACATCCTCTATCCCCAACTCCTCCAGCG
>WTKI01000394.1 GCA_011524425.1 Altererythrobacter sp.
TCGCTGAACCACCCATATTGGCGCGACCACAACTATGAGATTAGTCAGCCCCAAGATGATTGCGAAGACTACGCCAGAAGCTATCAATTGTCCCAAGCGATCCCATCCTTCGCCCGCGTATCGACGCTCAGCTCAAACACATCGGGCCGCGAATAGTGGCCATCCGTATCCAAGCTCGCTAGCCCCTGTCCGATTTCGCTCAGGTCCAGCTCCGCAAAAAGGGTCTCTTCGCCCTCCCCGGCCTGCGCCACAACCCGCGCATCGGGCGCGATGATTATCGAGCCTCCGCGGTTCAGCTGCTCGCCTTCAATCGCATTGAACAGCGCCAGCGCGTCCTGATCGCCGCCCACACGTTCCAACCCGTCAAACAAATCGTCCTTTGTTTGCACCAACCCGGCTGCCAGCACAAAGCAGCGCCCCTCCATCGCATAGTGCCTTGAAGCGAGCGCATATTCTTCGCGCACGGTGGGCCAAGCGGCGGTATGCACGCTCTCGCCCAGATTGTGCATCGCTGCGCGTGCAAGCGGCATCCAATGCTCCCAGCAGATCAGATTGCCTGCCAGGCCCCATTCGGCCTGATGCACGCCGAGCGTCGAGCCATCACCGCGCATCCAGATCAACCGCTCACCATGCGTTGGAACAAGCTTGCGGTGATCAAGCGGGGTCTCGCCGGGCCGAAACAGCAATTGGTTGTTATAAAGGCTCTGCCGCACACGCTCATGCGCGCCGATGGAAATGCATGCACCCGTCTCATCGCAAAGCTCTTGCAAAGGCAACAACCGCTCATCGCCTGCTACAACGGCTTGATCGAGCATGATTGCATGCAGCGCTTTCGTGCCAGGATGATCCCACAAGGCCGCGCCAGGCGCTTCATCCAGCCAAAGCGGATAACCGCCAAGGAATGTCTCGCCAAAAGCAACCAGCTGCGCGCCGCCGTCAATAGCTTTGCGGGCGAGCCGCACAGCTTTTTCAATCCCGCTGTCAAAGTGCAGCGGGACAGGAGCAGCTTGGCAGATGGCGACATTCAATTTGGTCAAGCAAATCCATCCTTCCATGCTTGAAACAACGCGATCAGCAAGTCCGTTACAGGGGATCACTCAGGCGGCGTCAATGCCTCTTGAGGAATCAGCTCACCTTCAGCGGCCAACTCTTCGCGCAGCCATTCCTTGAAGCGCTCAATCTTGCGGATGCCCACTCTTCGTTCAGGATACACAACATAGTGGGACATACGAGAGCTTGTCACGAGATCGAACGGCTGGATCAGGCTGCCGTTCTTGAGTTCTCTTTGCCAGAAAATCGGTGTCATCAATGCAACCCCGAACCCTTCTTGCGCAGCCGTGCCTTCCTGAGCCTGATTTTCGAAAGCAATGCCGCGTTGGACCGCCAAGCCCGGATCAAGCCCTGCAGCCTCGAACCATCCGGCCCATAATTCATGCTCAAAATCGAGCCGATCGACTCTAAGCAAATCTTCCTTGGTCCTGATTTGGTGTCGCTCAATGAACTCCGGCGAGCACATGGGCGTCACATGTATTCTGAAAAGGAAATCAGACTTCAGGCCTGGCCAATGGCCGAAGCCCAGACGGATGGCGACGTCGAAATCATTGCGCGCAAAGTCAACCAGATCATTGGTTAGCGAGAATCTCAAGGCCAGATCCGGGTGACGCATCTGAAAGCGGCCGATGCCAGCAGCCAGCCATTTAGAACCATAGGAAACCGGCGCGCTGACACTCAACTGGCGATTGCTTTCCTCGTCCAGATCACCAAAGGCCTGGCGCATGGTAACAAAAGCCTCACTGATAGGGCCGTGAAGCCTTCTTCCTGTTGCACTTAGCCTTACCCGGCCATTTTCACGCCGAAACAGGCGGTCACCCAATATCTCTTCCAGCTGCCTTATCTGATAACTTACGGCGGCTTGTGTCATGCCCAGCTCTTCAGCAGCTCCTGAGAAATGTTCAAGACGCGCTGCAGCTTCGAACACTCTAATTGCTGCCATGGGAGGAAGTTTCGCCATAACCCCTCATAAGTTCTCCTTATGGTGATAGGCAATGCTTTTGTTAGGCAAACAATCCACTCAAGTGCATTGAGGGAGGAGGATTGGAAAGGAATAGCAATGCAGGGCATCCCCCACACCGTGCAATTGGCCCATAAGAGCAGCTTTCCGCTCACCAGTGCTTAAGCGGCATCAAATCCCAGCTTTTCTTGGAGGCTTGGCAATTGGGCTAATCCTAGCGCTTGCGATTGTTACATCCGTAGCCGCCCCAATCCTTGCCGAGCATCACAGCTCACAAAAGGAAGCAGTCAACATCGAGCATCGCGAACCGCCGCGACGCTGGATAGAACTGGCCTGAATCAGTGTGACCTATTCAAAGGTGTTGGGGTCGACAGCCCCGCCTTGTTTCTCTTCCCGCTTCTTCAGGAAAAGATATGCACTGGGAAAACCCACTAGCAATGCAAATGTCACGCCCATGATGATGACAGCAATGACCGGGATCCAGGTCGGAATTTGGTCATTCGCGCCGCTCAAAACGGCTACAAGCGGCAGGATGATGGAAAGAAGACCTCCCACCGCTGCACCAGTAGCTGCGCGTTTGTGAAGACTGAGCTTCATGCCGGACGTATCAAGGACAAATGCCGTGCCGATCGAAAGCCCGGCGACCAAGCCAACCATAAGAAGAAGCGCGAGAATAACTGTCATTCCCTACTCGTCCACGAAATCGGCGGAGATCACAAGCTTTTCCGTATCCCATTCAAGGACCGCCGCTTGAGTGACTGGCACCATAAAGGTCTTCATGCCCTTTTGAGGCAAAGGTGATTTTTCAATTTCGATAATATCCGTCGCGCCAAAATTCTGAACTGCGATGGACCGGCCTACTTCTGCGCCAGCATCTGTGACAACGGTTAGGCCAATGAGGTCAGCGTGGTAATACTCGCCGTCTTCTAAGGATGGTAGAGAATTGCGAGAAACGCTTAGAACTGTGCCGCGAAGCTTTTCAGCCGCGTTACGGCCATCGACGCCTTTGAAGCGTGCAATGGCCCCGCCTTTATTGTCGCTGCGGATCTTCGAGAGGGTAAGTGCACCTTCATTAAAGCTTTTGTGCACTTTAAGAGCCTCCAGCCCATCACCCAGAAGTTTAAGACGGACTTCGCCCGCCACGCCATGAGCGCCAGTTATGGCAGCCAGTTCAATTGGCGTCGGCGTGACGGGCGCGTCCGTCATATTGAAGGCTTACTCCGCCTTTTCTTCTGCTTCTTCAGCAGGCGCTTCTTCTGCTTCGGCAGGCGCTTCTTCTGCCGGAGTTTCCTCAGCGGGAGCCTCTTCAGCCGCAGCTTCTTCAACAGGAGCTTCCTCAGCTACTGCTTCTTCTGCTGGTGCTTCTGCTTCTTCAGTAGCAGCTTTTGCGGCTTCTTCTGCTTCTGCAGCCTTCGCTGCCTTCTCTTCAGCACGCTCCTTAGCTGCTTCGCCTGGCTCACCCTTCTTCGGGTTGTTCTTCGGAGCACGCTCAAGGATGCCAGCTGCATCAAGGAAGCGGTGCACACGATCCGAAGGCTTAGCGCCTACAGACAGCCAGTGACGCGCACGATCTTCGTTAAGCTTCACGCGCTCGCCTGAATCCTTAGGAAGCATCGGATTGTACGTACCGATCTGCTCAAGATACTTACCGTCACGCGGGCTCCGGGAATCAGAGACAACGATCCGATAGTATGGACGCTTTTTCGCGCCACCGCGCGACAAACGAATTGCTACTGCCATTGTATTTTACCTTTCCAGTCTAAACTTTTGTAACTTTGAAACTTATTTCTTATCGAGCATATCGCGCAGGTCGGGTGGCAATGTATTAGGATCGACACTCGGCCCCTTGCCACCTGGACCGCCAAGGCCCGGCAAACCACCCATGGCGCCACCCGGACCACCAAGCCCGGGCATAGCTGCGCCCATTCCACCGCCGCCAAACAAAGAGGCAAGGCCCTTAAGCCCGCCCATCTTCTTGATCTGCTTCATCGCGCGGCTCATTTCTTGATGCATCTTGAGCACCTTGTTGACGTTCTGCACGTCGGTACCAGAGCCAGCAGCCACTCGCTTCTTGCGCTTGGCATTCATGAGAGCCGGGTTCGCGCGCTCTTTCGGGGTCATTGAGCCGATGATCGCGTCCATATGGACAAGCACTTTGTCGTCCATGTTGGATGCTGCCATTGCCGCCTTGGCTTTCTTCATGCCGGGCATCATCCCGGCGAGCGCTCCAAGACCGCCCATATTCTGCATTTGCTTCAGCTGCGTGCGCAGGTCGTTCAAATCGAACTGACCTTTCGCCATGCGCTTGGCGAGCGCTTCGGCTTCTTCTTCCTTTATTGTTGCTGCGGCTTTCTCAACCAAGCTGACGACATCGCCCATGCCAAGAATGCGGCCAGCGACCCGCTTGGGGTCGAAGACTTCGATTTCATCGAGCTTTTCGCCGGTACTAGCAAACTTGATTGGCTTGCCAGTAACAGCACGCATGGAAAGCGCAGCACCACCACGCGCATCGCCATCCATCCGGGTGAGAACAACGCCTGTGAGCGGCACTTCGCCAGAGAAGCTTTGTGCCACATTCACTGCGTCCTGACCGGTCAGGCTATCCACTACGAGAAGCACTTCGGTTGGCGCTGAAACGCCGGCAACAGCTTTCATTTCTGCCATCAGCGCTTCATCGACGTGCAAGCGGCCTGCAGTATCAAGCAAAAGCACGTCTGAATTCTGAAGCTTGGCAGCTTCCATTGCACGGCGCGCAATATCGACAGGCTGCTGGCCTGCGACGATCGGCAAAGTTGCTACCTCAACTTGCTCGCCTAATACTGCGAGTTGCTCTTGCGCCGCCGGACGATTGACGTCCAGCGAAGCCATGAGCGCTTTCTTGCCATGCTTTTCCCGGATCAGCTTGCCGAGCTTTGCAGTGGTCGTGGTCTTACCAGAGCCCTGCAAGCCGACCATCATGATCACAACTGGCGGCTTGGCAGCAAAGTCCAGCTCCGGTGTCGCGTCACCGCCAAGCATCTCGACAAGTTCATCATTGACGATCTTGACGACCTGCTGGCCCGGTGTGACGGACTTGAGAACTTCAGCGCCAACAGCCTTTTCTGTCACAGCATCGATGAAACGCCGCGCAACTGGCAAAGCGACATCAGCTTCCAGCAATGCTACACGCACTTCGCGCATTGCCTCGCGCACGTCCTGCTCGTTTAGCGCGCCGCGTCCTTTGAGGCGGTCAAAGACGCCGCCAAGGCGGTCGGACAAATTGTCAAACATCGTCTTCAAACTCCTACTTCACAGCCATAGCTGTATTAAACGCGAAAAACGCCGGCGGACGAAACCTCGTCGGCCAGCGTGCGGTTGTTACACCGACTTGTTTAGTGACTGGTGGAGCCTAGCGGGATCGAACCGCTGACCTCAACACTGCCAGTGTTGCGCTCTCCCAGCTGAGCTAAGGCCCCGCGCCAGTCATGTTGCAGGGCAAACCCTGCAGGAAGCGCCCCTTAGAAGCGCTGCCCTTGTTATGCAATCATATTCTTAAATATCGTCATCCCCATCGTCGTCGCCTTTGCCTTTGCTTACGCCAAGGTCATCGTCGCCGCCGAGGTCAACGTCATTGTCCGGAGAATCTGAATCTTCGTCGATATCGCCGAGATCCTCCAGATCATCGTCGCCGCTCAGATCGGAATCGGCTTCCCCGTCTTTCTTCTTCTCGTCTTCTTCGAACGGGATTGGCTGCTTAGTCTTGAGCACAGGCTCAGGATGCCATTCCTCACCGCATTCGATGCACGTCACGGGCTCGTCATTGCCCAGATCGTAGAAGCGTTCCCCGCATTTGGGGCAGGAACGCTTTGTGCCCCATTCTGGCTTCGCCATGATAAACCCTTAAATCGCTGTCTCACCCGTCATCGAGCGAGTAAAAATCTGTCTCAAATTGATGGAACCGGACGCGCCCGGAATCAAGATCACATTTCGAGTGCGGCGCGCCTTGCCAGAAGGTGATCGCGCTGTCAAAGACCAGCGCCACAAAAATGCAACCGCTTACCTAGGATATCTTCTTGCCCGCCTTCCGCTTCTTCCCGTCTGGACCACTAAAGGGGCGTATTCGCGTACCCGGCGATAAGTCGATCAGTCACCGTTCTATTATGTTCGGTGCGCTGTCCGTGGGCGAAACACGCGTCTCAGGCTTGCTCGAAGGCGAAGATGTGATGGCGACCGCCGCAGCTATGCGTGCAATGGGCGCAACCATCGAAAAGGACGGTGACGAATGGCGCATCCACGGCGTCGGCGTAGGAGGCTTGCTTCAACCGGACAGTGCAATCGAAATGGGCAATTCGGGCACTTCCACGCGGCTACTGATGGGTTTGATCGCCAGCCACGGTATCGCTGCCACATTTACCGGTGATGCAAGCTTATCGCAGCGCCCCATGGGCCGCGTCATCGAGCCGTTGAGCCAGATGGGCGCTAGCTTCGAAGCTTCACCCGGGGGAACTTTGCCATTGATGATGCGCGGCGCTCATCCAGCGGTTCCGATTGAATACCGGCTTCCGGTTGCCAGCGCTCAAGTGAAAAGTGCGGTGATGCTTGCCGGGCTCAACACGCCTGGCGTTACGACGGTCATCGAGCCTGTGCCGACGCGCGACCATTCTGAACGGATGTTGCGCGGATTTGGCGCTGAACTTGAAATAGAAGAATTGGATGGCGACCGTATAATCCGAGTCCACGGCGGCGCGGAATTATCTCCGCAGAATGTGGTCGTGCCTGGCGACCCTTCCTCTGCGGCATTCTTTGTTGTGGCGGCGCTGATAACCGAGGGCAGCGACCTCTTTATAGAGAATGTGGGCCTTAACCCTACACGTGCAGGTCTGATTGCAGTTCTGCGGCAAATGGGCGGAGATATTGAAGAACTGGGCGCCCGCGAAGTCGGCGGCGAGCCGGTTGCCGATCTGCGGGTCAAATACTCATTGCTGAGCGGAATTGACGTCGATCCTGCCGTCGCACCTGCCATGATTGATGAGTTTCCCGTTCTGTTTGTCGCAGCCGCAGTTGCAAAAGGACGCACGGCCACAAGCGGTCTGGAAG
>WTKI01000162.1 GCA_011524425.1 Altererythrobacter sp.
GCAGACCTCCAATATGAGGTAGATCAAGCGCATTACGGTCAGCCACCGTCCGCAATAGAACCCATCCCTGTTCTGACCGACGAACAGCGTAGAGCGCTGGGAAGTGAAACGGCACCGACTGGCGATTCTCGCACAATTGATTTCGAAGCGCGAGAGCTCGCTTACGACGCTGAGAACGATGTCGTCACTGCCACCGGCAATGTCATCCTTTCCAGCGATGACAATTCTGTGCGCGCAGATGAAGTTCGCTGGGATCGCAAAGCCGGTTTGATCCTTGCAACCGGCAATGTCCGGGTCGTGGATGTAGACGGTAACCAGCTCTATTCCGATCAGGTGGAGCTTACAGACCGATTTGAAGCGGGTGCCATGTCAGATCTGCTACTCGCTTTGCGGGCAGGTGGGCGACTAGCCGCGCGTTCAGGCGAGCGCGGTGAAGACGGAACAGTTGTCCTGACCGATGCGGCTTACAGCACCTGCGGCGTGATCGACATCGAACAATGTAATGAGAACGCCAGCTGGCGGATCACAGCCAATCGGGTCACATACGATCCGGAAGACAACCGTGTGCGGTTCAATGGCGCAGTTCTGGAGCTGTTCGGAGCGCGAGTGCTGCCTTTGCCGGGTCTGGCAGTGCGGACAGATGGCCGAGCTATTTCTGGCGTGCTCGTGCCAGACTTGCGAATTTCTGAATCAAACGGCGTGGAAGTAACTGGCAGCTACTACTGGCGCATGGCCGATAATCGCGACCTGACTTTGCGCACATCTCTGTTCAGCGAGGCGACACCGCTGGTATCCGGCGAATGGCGCCACCTCACAGACACGGGCGCCTATCAGATCACCGGCTACGCGACACACAGCCGCCGCATCGCGTCATTCACCGGAGAAGCGACCACAGAACGCGGCTTGCGCGGATATCTGTTTGCCAATGGACGCTTCCAGTTCGATCCCAATTGGAGCTTTACCGGTTCTGTCAGACTGACCAGCGATCGCACATTCCTGCGCCGCTATGACATTAGCCGCGATGATCGCTTGCGGTCGACTTTCAATCTTGAGCGGATCGACGACAATTCATACTTCTCGCTTGCTGGCTGGGCGACGCAGACCTTGCGGCTTGGATCGCCTCAGGGGCAAGTCCCGCTCGCTTTGCCAGTGCTCGATTACCGCCGCCGTTTGGCTGATCCGGTGATAGGCGGGAATGTCGAGCTGCAAGTCAACACTCTCGCTATCAACCGCGATGAAGGGCAAGATACACAGCGCGCTTTTGCCGGTGCAAAATGGGACTTGAGGCGCCTGACAGGAATGGGTCAAGTGGTGACGTTGACAGCGCTTGCCCGCGGCGATGTCTATCACACAGATGAAAACGAGCTGACTGCCACAGCTATTTATCGCGGAAATCCGGGCTGGCAAACACGCGCAATCGCATTAGGTGCGGTTGATGTGGAATGGCCATTTGTGGGCCGCGCTTTAGGCGGCACGCAAGTGTTCAAACCACGCGTTCAGCTAGTCGCTAGCCCTGCGATTGAGAACCTCGACGTTCCCAATGAAGATGCGCGCGCAATCGATCTGGAGGATTCCAACCTATTCGCGCTCAATCGCTTTCCCGGATATGACCGTGTCGAAGACGGCGTGCGCCTAACCTACGGATTTGACTGGGAGTTGCAGCGTCCCGGATGGCGCGTCAAAACTACATTGGGCCAATCCTACCGCTTCGACAAGGATCCTGCTTTGCTGCCTGACGGCACTGGCCTTTCAGAGCGGGTTTCGGATTTCGTCGGCAGAACCGAAGTGCGTTTCCGCGACCGCATGAAATTTACGCACAGATTCCGCTTGGACAAAGACAACTTTGCTGTGCGCCGCAACGAATTTGACGCGACTGTTGGCAGCACGCGAACCTATGTCGAAGTCGGCTATCTTCGTTTGGACCGCGACATTCAGGACCTGGAAGACTTGCAAGACCGCGAAGAACTGCGCGCAGCAGGCCGGGTCGCTTTTGCCAAACACTGGTCCATCTTTGGATCAGGGGTCTTTAACCTCACCGACGAGAACGAAGATCCCCTATTCGGGTCCGATGGCTTTGAACCGATCCGCACCCGTTTAGGCGTTGCTTATCGCGATGATAGTTTGGAATTCGGTTTAACCTGGCGCCGCGACTTCGTGACAGCAGGCGATGCAGAGCGCGGCGATACGTTCCAGCTTACCTTTACACTGCGAAATCTGGGCTTTCGTTAAGGCTGTAAATAAAGCAATGCGCCCGTTGGCAGTGCTTGCAAATGCCGCTATCTGTGCGTCCAACTCAGGCAGCGTTAAGGGTATTTTCGCCAATGAGTTCGCGGGATCTGGCGTAAATATGCGTCGCAATTGGAATACACACGTGATTTTGAAGAATTTTTCGACTGGTCTGTCCTCATTGGCTGCACTTGGTGTTGCACTCAGCCCCATTGCCGCAAGCGCGCAGCAAGCAGCTGCGGCAAACCCGCTTGGCTTGCCTGATGAAGTTAATCTGCTGGGTCAAAGCGATCCCAATGTTCGTACGGCAACTGCGATTGTGAACGGTCAGGTGATCACTGGAACCGATGTCGATCAGCGTGTGGCCTTGGTTGTCTCGTCCAGCCGCAACCAGTTCAGCCAGGCTGAAATTCAGCAATTGCGCGCGCAAGTTTTGCGCAATCTGATTGATGAAACCCTGCAAATCCAGGAAGCCGAAGCGCAGGAAATTCCTGTCCAACAGTCCGATATAGAGCAAAGCTATGCGCGTGTCGCAGCACAGAATTTCGGTCAGGAAACTGGGCGGATGGACGAATATCTGCTCAGCATCGGATCATCGCCTGCATCCTTGAAACGCCAAATTCACGGCGAGCTTGCTTGGCAGAATGTTTTGGGACGCAATATTACGCCTTTCATCAATGTCTCTGCTGAAGAAGTGAACGAGACGATGAAGCGCTTGGAAGAAGCGCGCGGCACAGAAGAATACCGCTTGGGCGAAATCTATATGAACGCCACAAGCGAAACGCAGCAGGAAAAGCTGCAAATCATGCAGCAAATCCTTGAACAGTTGCAGCAAGGTGGCAGTTTTCAGGCTTTTGCACGGCAATTCTCCGAAGCTTCGACCGCACCGGTTGGCGGGGATTTGGGTTTTGTGCGGCTGGCCCAGCTGCCGGTCGAACTCGCTCAGGTTGCGCAAGAGATGCAGCCTGGCCAATTGGTTGGCCCTGTTCCGATCCCTGGCGGATTTTCCATCCTCTATCTGATCGACAAGCGGCAAGTTCTGATGGCAGACCCGCGCGATGCGGTGGTGTCATTGAAGCAAATGTCGATCTCTTTTGAACAGGGCATGAGCGAAGAGCAGATCAGCGCGAAGATCGATGGCTTTACGCAAGGCGTGCAAGCAATACCGGGCTGCGGCGCTGCCGATGAAGCGGCTGCAGCGCTTGATGCGCAAATCGTAACCAACGATCAGTTGGTTGTGCGTCAATTGCCTGATCAATTGCAGACTCTGGTCCTGCGGCTTCAAGTCGGTCAGGCAACTCCGCCATTCGGTTCCATTGAAGACGGTGTGCGAGTGCTGATGCTGTGCGGGCGTGATGATCCTCAGGGCGATAGCGGCCCCAGCTTTGATGAGCTGATGAGGCAGAAGGAAGACGAACGCATTAACAAGCGCGCGCAGCGTTATCTTCGCGACCTGCGCAACGATGCCTATATCGAATATAATTGAGCGCGCTCGCACTTTCTTTAGGTGATCCTGCCGGGATTGGCCCGGAAACCATCGCATGCGCCTATGCGGTGTATGAGCGGGAAAAGCTTGCGCCATTTTTTGTTGTCGGCGGAGCAGATGTGCTGCGGGCTGCTGCAAAACTGCGCGGGCTATCTATCGATGTCATTGCAATTGCGGATCCGGCAGAGGCAAAACAGGTTTTTGCTAAAGGCCTTCCCGTTCTGGCCGGGCAAGATGGCCCTTATGAACCCGGCGCACCTGACCCGCATGGCGCTGGTCTTGCGCTGGCATCGCTAACGCAGGCCGCGGAATTTACGCGCAGCGGAATTGCTAGGGGCCTTGTCACAGCGCCTGTATCCAAAGCTGAATTGGCGCAAGTCGGCTTTTCTTACCCAGGCCAGACCGAGTTTCTTGCCGCAGTTTGCGATTTGCCAGAGCAAGATGCTGTTATGATGCTGGCCGGACCAAGCCTGCGCACAGTGCCTTTGACTGTCCATTGCGCGCTGGCCGATGTGCCTCGCCTGCTAAGCGCAGATATGATTTGCCACAAAGCGCGGATCGTCGCTGCCGCACTTGCGCGAGATTTTGGCATCGAACAGCCCCGACTGGCACTTGCCGGGCTTAACCCGCATGCAAGCGAAGGCGGCAGGTTCGGGACAGAGGAACATTCGATTATCAGCCCTGCTATCGAAACTCTGCGCGCAGAGGGGATTGATGCAACCGGACCGCATCCTGCCGATGCGTTGTTCACGCCGCGTGCGCGCCAACATTATCACGCAGCGCTGTGCATGTATCACGATCAGGCGCTGATCCCGCTCAAGACGCTGGAGTTTGACGAAGGTGTCAACGTAACGCTCGGCCTGCCCATCATCCGCACGAGCCCTGACCATGGCACAGCGTTCGACATAGCAGGCAAAGGCATTGCCAATCCGGGCGCTATGGTCGCTGCGATCCGCCTGGCCGGAGATTGCTCTGAGCGGCGGTCGGATGAACGCTGACCTCCCTCCTCTTCGTGAAGTGATCGCGAAGCACGGCCTGTCTGCCAGCAAAGCCTTAGGACAAAACTTTCTGTTTGATGCGCAATTGCTCGACCGGATTGCAGCTATTCCCGGGGACTTGAACGGCAAGGCAGTGCTGGAAATCGGGCCCGGCCCCGGAGGGCTAACGCGCGCATTGCTGGCAGCCGGAGCGCGCGTAACCGCAATTGAGATGGATATGCGCTGCCTGCCTGCGCTTGCAGAACTGGCAGAGGCTTATCCTGGTAGACTGCGAGTGGTCGAAGGCGATGCGATGCAGCTCGATCATGGCGAGCTGATGGGCGAACCCTTCGCGGTCGTTGCGAACCTGCCTTACAATGTCGGCACTGCGCTATTTACAGACTGGCTGAGCGGTCAGGCGTGGCCGCCGCAATGGAGCTCGCTCACTCTCATGTTCCAGCAGGAGGTGGCCCAGCGCATTGTCGCAAAGCCCGGCACATCTGCTTACGGAAGATTGGCCGTGCTGGCACAATGGCGCTCAAGCGCAAAGCTTGCGATGAAAGTGCATCGCAGCGCGTTTACTCCGCCACCCAAAGTGATGAGCGCGATTGTTCATGTCGAACCGTCGGAGGCCCCGTCCGGAGTCTCTGCCACCAAGCTAGAAGCGATCACTAAAGCCGCATTCGGACAGCGCCGCAAAATGCTGCGTCAAAGCCTCAAATCCCTGCCCGAGGCGCTCGCGGCGCTCGACCAGATCGGTATTGACCCCACTCGCCGTGCGGAAACGCTGAGCGTCGAGGAATTCGTCACAATCGCGCGCTGCGTTAGTTAATATGAGGTAATCATACTTGCGAACCCGATGTGATGGCTTTGTCAGCCAGATCAGCAGATCGGATGATAACAGGGGTTTGCATATGAGCCTGCTAGAGGCACGCCGGAATGCTGTGAGCGCGGAACGCCGGACAGCAGCGCGATTTACAGTCGATATCCCTGCGAAATGGCGCACAGTTGGCGGAGACCGCGACTGCACACTCGCGAACATCTCAGTCGGCGGTGCAAAATTGAACCTCGCAACAAGGCCGCCTGAAGGAGTCGCAGGCTATGTCATCTTCCGCGCCTATGAATTGTACTGCAAAGTCATCTGGTCAGACGAGACCCACTGCGGAGTGGAATTCGAACGCGCACTTACAGAGCGTGCTCTCGTCGCGATTGCCGGAGAGCAAGCCCGCAAACTTGGCCCGGTCGCACAAGCCGGCAAAATCCAGATGGGCCGCAAACGCTCTGGCAGGTTAGTCTCCAGCGAAGACTGAGCCTGTGCTGCAATCAGCCTCTTAACCGCGCACTCTATATCGACGGTGCATGTCGTTCATCGATAGTTGCATAATGACGATCACCGCGGACTAGCCATTCTGCCGGTACAGACCTATCTGGCGACCGTGAACGGCATTGTCCGCCTTTTAGCGTTGCTCGCCCTTGTCTCGTCTACCGCGATGCCCTTTGGCTACATGCCTGACAGGTCTGCAGACGGCAGCATTATCCTGCGCATTTGCGATGGCGTAATGCCAGCCTCGCAAGACAGCACAAGTCACGCGATGCATGCAGCAGATCATGCCGTCGCATCGAATATGAGCGATGCCCACGCGGCCCATTCAGAGCATTTAGAGCATGGCAATGGCGATCATGAGACACGCTGCAACTTCGCTGTCACAACCGCTGCCAACATTCCTGAAGCACCTAAAATTACGACCCCGCTGGCAATTGGCAAAACCACAGGACACATAAATCTTGCTGCGTTGACGGCGATCTATCCGCCTCACATGCCACCTTCGACAGGACCGCCTGCTGCGTAACTGGCAATAGCAGAGCCTGCTCATCAGGCTCGATTTTACAAAATCAGGATAGTTCAAATGAAACACGCAAGCTCCCTTGCGGGTGCCGCCTTGGCGCTCGCAATTTCGACCCCTGCTGCATCGCATGATGTGTATGCAGACGATCACGCCCCTATCGGCGTCATGGCCGACCACGCCCATAAGAAAGGCGAAGTCATGATATCCTTCCGTGCTATGCACATGGAAATGCAAGACAGTCAGATAGGTACAGATAGCGTCGCGCCAGAGACAATTGCCACCACTGTCCCAAACCGCTTCTTCGGAGTGCCGGGTCAGCCGCCAACCTTGCGGATTGTGCCAACGCAAATGCGTACGGACATGTACATGCTTGGCATGATGTATGCCCCTTCGGACGCTGTAACTC
>WTKI01000027.1 GCA_011524425.1 Altererythrobacter sp.
GGCCCTTGCGGCTGACGATTACTCCGTTGCAACGCCCGTTCTCGATTACGAGCTTGTCGACCAGTGTGTTGGTCATGACTGTCAGGTTTGAACGGGATTTGACTGGGTGCAGATAGGCCGTGGCAGAGCTTGTCCGCCTTCCCTGATGCACTGCCTGGTCGGGCGCGCCGACGCCGGTTGCAACAGCTCCGTTCAAGTCTTCGTTAAAGCTATGTCCTGCTTCCATTGCGGCAGCGATCCAGCTTTCAGCAACAGGATGGTCGAGCGGCGCTTGCGAGACCTTGAAAGGCCCTGAACGTCCGCGATAGGCGTCATCACCATGCTTGGCGCTTTCCGATTTCTTGAAGAACGGGAGAACGTCATCAAAGGCCCAGCCAGAATTGCCGAGTGCGGCCCATTGGTCAAAATCCTGCGCTGCGCCGCGTGCATGTTGCGCGCCATTGATCGTAGTGTTTCCGCCTAGCACGCGGCCACGAATTTCTTCCAGTTCGCGCCAGCCAAGATGCTTTTGCGGTTCTGTCTGGCACATGTGGCTATAAATATGCCGCTTCAGCATCGGGCCCATGCCATTTGGCAGCTTTGCCAGCAGCGAGCGGTCTGCTGGCCCGGCTTCGATCAGGAGCACGCGCGCAGAAGGCTTTGCAGACAGCCGGTTGGCCATCACGCAACCGGCAGCTCCGCCGCCCACGATGATATAGTCAAATCCCTCTGCCAATACTGAGCTCTGTCCAATAAACCGATCAGGACGCTCTTCGCTCTACCTGCTTCCAAGGTCAATCAGCAAAGGGCCGCATTCCCACTATGTCGCAAAATCGGTCACTTAGTCGATCCGGTGTTGTCCTTCTTCCCATTACAAAATCGCAAAGCAAAACCCCCGACTGTTTAGGTCGGGGGTTTCTCGGGGGTGCTGAGCGGAATTTGGGGGTGACGCTCAGCTTAGAGGGGGATTGGATCAGATGTCGAAGCGATCTGCGTCCATCACCTTGGTCCAAGCACTTACGAACGTGTCGAGGAAGAGCTGTTCATTGCCGCTTTCCGCGAAAGTTTCCGCTTGTGCGCGCAGCACTGAGTTGGAGCCGAAGATCAAGTCCGCACGTGTCGCTGTCCACTTGTCAGCACCGGTCTTGCGACACTTGCCGATATAGGTCTCTTCACTCTCATCAGTCGGAGCCCACTTTGTGCTCATGTCCAGAAGGTTCGTGAAGAAGTCATTGGTCAGCTGGCCCGGACGGTCAGTGAATACGCCGTGGCCGGTGTTTCCGCTCACCGCACCCAATGCGCGCATGCCGCCAACCAATGCCGTCAGTTCGGGAATGGTCAGGCCCAGAAGATGTGCTTTGTCGAGCAGCATGTCCTCTGTCTTCACGCTCGCTTTAGTGCGCAAATAGTTGCGGAAGCCATCTGCAAATGGTTCCAGCGGCTCAAAGCTTTCCGCATCGGTCTGCTCATCGCTTGCATCTCCGCGCCCGGTTGAAACCGCTACAGTCACAGAGCTTCCGGCATCGCTTGCCGCTTTCTCGATCGCAGCAGCACCTGCCAGCACGATTGCGTCAGCCATGGAAAGCGAGCCACGCAGACCGTCAATCTTCGCCAGCACATCGGCCAGTTCAGACGGGTCATTGGCTGCCCAGTCCTTTTGCGGAGCCAAGCGCACACGCGCACCGTTCGCACCGCCGCGATGATCGGAATTGCGATAGGTCGAAGCTGAAGCCCAAGCCGCTTTGACAAGCTCGCTGACAGACAGGCCGGAAGAAAGCACCGCAGTCTTGAACGCTGCAACGTCTGCGTCTGACGGCGCTGAACCTGCAGGAACAGGGTCTTGCCAGATCAGCTCTTCAGCAGGAACTTCAGGGCCGAGATAGCGAACTTTTGGTCCCATGTCGCGGTGGCACAGCTTGAACCAGGCCCGCGCAAATGCATCATCCAATTGTTCTGGATTGGCGTGGAAACGCTCGGAGATCTTGCGATAATCAGGATCCATTTTCAGCGCCATATCGGCGGTTGTCATGATGGTGGGCACCTTCTTGTTCGGATCGCGAGCGTCAGGCGCCATGTCTTCTTCCGAAGGATTGACCGGCGTCCACATTTTGGCACCTGCCGGGCTCTCCGTCAGCTCGTAATCGTATTTGAAGAGCAAGCGGAAATAGTCATGGCTCCACGCGGTCGGGTTGTTTGACCACGAACCTTCGATACCGGAAGTCGTGATGTGCCCTTTGGCAATCTCTTCTTCGTCATTGAGCCAGCCAAAGCCCTGCAGAGCAAGGTGTTCGCCTTCCGGAGCGCCGCCGAAAGTATCCGATGGCTGCGCGCCGTGCGCTTTACCAAAGGCGTGACCACCAGCAGTAAGAGCGACAGTTTCTTCATCGTTCATCGCCATCCGCGCGAAAGTCTCACGCATGTCACGGGCTGATTGCAGTGGGTCAGGATTGCCGCCCGGACCTTCCGGGTTCACATAGATCAAACCCATCTGGATCGCCGCAAGTGGGTTTTCCAGCGCTTTGTCTTTGTCAGGGATGATGCGCGTTTCCACGCCTTCATCAACCCATTGCTCTTCCGTGCCCCAATAAACTGTTTCAGGCTCGTAGACATCGGCCCGGCCGCCGCCGAACCCGAACACAGGCCCGCCCATGCTTTCAATGGCGACATTGCCAGTGAGGATGAACAGGTCAGCCCAACTGATGTTCTTGCCGTATTTTTGCTTGATCGGCCAAAGCAGACGGCGCGCTTTGTCCAGATTGCCATTGTCCGGCCAGCTGTTGAGGGGAGCAAACCGCTGCTGACCGCTGCCCGCGCCGCCACGGCCATCGCCGGTGCGGTATGTTCCAGCAGCATGCCAGGCCATACGGATGAAGAAAGGTCCGTAGTGGCCATAATCTGCAGGCCACCAATCCTGACTGTCAGTCATTAAAGCGGTGATGTCCGCTTTCAGCGCGTTGTAGTCGAGAGCGTTAAAGGCTTCCGCATAATTGAAGTCATCACCCATGGGGTCAGGCGAGCGACCGCCTTGCATGAGAAGCTCTACATTTGCAGTCTCTGGCCACCAATCGCGGTTGGTGCGTCCCATCAAGGTCCGCATTTCCTTGCCGCCGAATGGGCATCCTTCGATTGAACCGGTCTTGGCATCCATAGTGATCTACTCCTCAATGATCGGAAGACTCAGGGGTGAGTCGCTGTATCGAGGATCAAGATGACTGTTTGATGTTAATTCGTCCAATCGATTAATGTGCGCTTATTGATCGAATTTGGTGCAGAATATGCCTTCGCTGCAATCCAGCACGCACAGCTGACTAAGCTGCTTGGGAGACACTTTCCGCCGGGACAGTGCGGATCAGGTAGTCAAAGGCAGACAGGCCCGCGTTCGCGCCGTCACCCATAGCGGCGACAATTTGCTTGTAAGGGGCGGTTGTTCCATCGCCTGCAGCAAATATGCCCGGCACATTGGTGGCGCCGCGCGCATCGACAACGACTTCGCCATATTGTGAAAGCTCCAAACCGCTCTCAGCCAGCCATTCAGTGTTGGGAACCAAGCCTATCTGAACAAAAACGCCTTCCAGCTCGACGCGGTGCTCCTGATCAGTTTCACGATTCTTGTAAACGAGGCCATTGACCTTGCCGTCTACGCCGGTGATTTCAGTCGTCTGCGCAGACTTGAGAATATCGACATTACTCAGAGATTGCAGTTTTGCTTGCAAAACAGCGTCGGCGCGCAACTCCGCGTCGAACTCGATCAGTGTCACATGACCCACAATCATGGCCAGATCGATTGCTGCTTCGACCCCGGAATTGCCGCCGCCGATTACAGCTATGCGCTTGCCTTTAAACAAGGGCCCATCGCAATGAGGGCAATAGGCGACGCCTTTGTTGCGATATTCTGCTTCGCCCGGGACACCTAGATTACGCCAGCGCGCGCCTGTTGCGAGAATGAGCGAGCGCGCCTTCAAGGACCCGCCATTGGCCAGTTCCAGCGTGTGCAAGCCGCCTTCTTCGGTAGCAGGAGAAAGAGTCACGCCGCGCGCGTTTTTCATAAGCTCAATATTGTTCTCTTGGACTTGCCGCTCCAGCTCGCCAGCAAGCTTGGGACCTTCTGTGTAGATCGTGCCGGGCAGGTTCTCGATGCCCAAAGTATCGTTCAATTGGCCGCCGAAACGCTCTGTAGCGATACCGGTGCGGAAGCCTTTGCGCGCAGTGTAAATGCCGGTTGCAACGCCTGCTGGCCCGCCGCCCACCACTAACACTTCGAACGGTTCCTGCGCAGACAACTTTTCTGCTGCCTTCGCGTCTGCACCAAGGTCAAGCTTGCCGAGGATTTCAGCCAGCTCCATCTTGCCATTGTAGAAGCTTTCACCGTTCAAAAAGGTTGCTGGCACAGCCATGACGCCGCGCTCTTCGACTTCGTCTTTGAAGGTGCCGCCTTCGATCAATGTCGCATTGATACGGGGGTTTTCCAGCGCCATCAGCGTCAACGCCTGCACCACATCCGGGCAATTGTGGCAGCTCAAAGAGAAGTACATCTCGAATTCGTAATCGCCCTCTAACGCTCTGACCTGTTCTATCAGATCAGCATCCACCTTAGGTGGGTGGCCACCAGCCCACAGCAAAGCGAGCACAAGCGAGGTGAATTCATGGCCCATTGGCAAGCCTGCAAATCGCACCCATTTTTCCGCATCGCTCGCGCGGCGGATAATAAAGCTCGGGCTGCGGCCTTCAGTGCCATCGAACCGCGCGCTTACCATGTCATGCAGCGCTGAGATATCTTCCAGCAAGCTGCGCGTTTTTTGCGAGGTCTCGCATTCGCCTAGCGTTGCGACCAGCTCGATCGGCTCGCGCAAATTGGCAAGATAGGACGAGAGTTGGTCTTTCATGGCTTGTTCAAGCATGCGAAAACTCCGGGCAAGCGCTGTGAGCGAATTGAGCTGAGAGCCGGATGGATATGGCTCTTTTCAATTGAAACCTGAGAATGTGGCCCGGAACGCAGGTGGGAGAGGGAAGGGCGTTCCGGGCCGGTGTGCGACCCTGCCTAGGGAAGTGGAGGCTGTGGGTTGCTTAAGCGACCAGTTAACAAAAGAAGTTAGCCGGTCGCTTAGCGGGGATCTCAGGTGGATCCCCTATTCAGCCAGCTTAGATCTTGCCGACCAGGTCCAATGAAGGAGCCAGAGTTTCGCTGCCTTCTTCCCAAGCAGCCGGACAAACCTGTCCAGGATTTGCTGCGACATATTGCGCGGCTTTGATCTTGCGAGTGAGCTCATTGGCATTGCGGCCCACACCTTCGCAAGTTTGCTCGACAATCTGGATCACGCCATCAGGATCGACCACAAAGGTGGCGCGGTCAGCGAGGCCAACTCCCTCGCGCAGAACATCGAAGTTACGCGCAAGTTCATGGTTTTGGTCGCCAAGGAAAGGGAATTGCAGCTTGCCGATCTTCTCGGAAGTGTCGTGCCATGCCTTGTGGCTGAAATGAGTGTCAGTGCTGACGCCGTAAACTTCTACGCCCATGCCTTGCAGCATCTCGTACTTCTCGCCCAGATCTTCCAGTTCGGTCGGGCACACGAAAGTGAAGTCAGCTGGATAGAAGAAGAAAACGGACCATTTGCCTTTTACGTCTTCGTCAGTGACGTCGAAAAAGTCTTTTCCCGCTTGAAATGCGGTGGCTTTGAATGGCTTGATGGTTGAACCGATAATACCCATGATGCTGTCCTTGTGACTGGATGGAGAGGAAAAATCTTGTGCAACGCACATAGAGATTGTTGCGATGCACAAAAGCGAATAAACGCGATCTTGGAGATCGAATTTTCCAATCAATTTTTCGGGAACAAAATGGTTCCGCAATTGGTGCGGAAAACAATTTCTTGCGTGTTTTGCGGCAACCTCAAATTAACGATCCCGCGCAACCGGCTCCTTAGAATTCCACCTTAATTGGTCTCTAGTGATATCTTAGCGAATTCAGAGGGCGTAGGATGCCAAAAGTCAGCCAATACATTCTGATTGCCGCCATTATGCTCATCATAGTGAGCGTCATTTTCGGCTTGCCTTTCGTCCGCAGCGGAGGCGGGGTCATATTGGTTGTAGGTCTGGTATATTCCTACGTTGTGGCAAAGCGCGAATTTGCTTTGTTGGCTTACGCTGTTGAAAGTCACAATGAGGAAAACCGGTCCTAGATCACCTGATCTGCGGGATCCAAATGCGGGCAGCAAGAGATCGCTCAATTGGGGTATTTACCGCATACGCTTTTGACAAGGCGCGCTGCATTGTGTTCTCAACACTTGAGGGAGAACACCCATGTCGACCAGTCATTTTCTATCCAAATCGCTTTTGGCAGCACTTGCTGCACCTCTTGCGCTCGCTCTTGCAGCGCCTGCTTCTGCGCAAACCCTTGCGGACCTGCAAACCTATGAAGAAGTCGCCCCGTTAGAACCCACAGTGCTGGACGGCGTGTGGAAAGTCGTCGGTCTGCAAAAGAACCTTCTGATCGAGAATGGTCATGCGATCGCGCTGGAAGGCTGGATCCATGCCTTTTTCTGGACCGTTGAGCCTGGCATGGTGACCAGCACCCGCATTCGTCAAAATCGCGATGGTAGGTTCGAAGCCTATGATGCGCTGCTGCAGCGGCCTATGAAATGGACTTTGCGCGAAGACGGAACGATTTTCGCGACAGGCACAGGTCTGTTCGCTCCTTCCTTCTACCTCGAGCCGATCGAGCTTGCTTATCCAGATGCATTCCAGGCTGAGCTCGACATGATCGCCAATGGCGGTCGCGGCATCGGAGCGCCTCCGCCCCCGCCGCCATTGCCGGGTCCGCCTGAGCGCCCAGGTCCGATCGAGTTTGATATCAACCTCGCCCATTC
>WTKI01000242.1:0-2281 GCA_011524425.1 Altererythrobacter sp.
TGCCATTCTAGCAATTGTTCTATCGAGCCGTCGCGGGCCGCCGCTTCAACCGCCTCTGCGCTTAATGTTTGCGTAAATCCTATAGCCAGCTGAGCGCCTGGCTCAGCATCCAGGATAAGCCAACACTCCTCTTTTCCATGCTCGCTGTCTTGCGCTTGCTCGTCAGAGGGGTGGACCTGCACTGACAGCTTGTCACTGGTGAAGAGATATTTGACGAGAATTTCTTCAAGCTCGGCCGGCGAAGCAAACCAGATTTCGCCGACAGCTTCGCCTTTCGCGATAGTCCTTCGCACTTGTGTTTCAAAAGGTTCCGGCAGGACTTCCCGGCCCCATACTTTTTCAACCGCGCGCGTTTCAAGCAATCGTGTGCCAGAAGCTTGGCTAGGCGAGGCTGTCGGAGCGGTCATCCTTGTGAAGGCCCTTTCAGCTTGCCGACCAGCTGAGCACCCGTGCGGCTCGTGACCAAAACTTCATCGCCATCCACGACAACGCAGATGTCTTCGAGCCCAACTACAGAAATGCGCGGCCCGTCGCTCATCGCCAGAACATTGCGAGCCTCTTTGAAATCAGCGTCGCCCACCGCATAATTGCCATGCTCATCACTTGGCAAAGCATCTTGCAAGGCAGCCCAATTGCCGATGTCCGACCAGCCCATGCTGGCTTCGACCACAGCTGCCCGCTTTGTGTTTTCCATAACTGAATAGTCGATAGAGTCCCCGTCAATCCGGTCAAAAGCGCTTGCAGAAGGATGAAATTGCAGACCGTCTTGTTCGCCTTCGGAAACGGCTGTCTGAACCAGTTCCGCCATCTCAGGGCGATGACGCGCCAGTTCGTCTAGCAATGCGCCGGCGCGAAACGCAAAAATTCCGCCATTCCATGCGAAACCACCTTCAGCCAAGAAGCTCTGCGCCCGGGCAAGATCAGGCTTCTCAACGAAGCGCTCGACCCGATATCCCCCGTCCAGTGCTTCACCGCGTTTGATGTAGCCATAGCCGGTTTCAGGGCGTTCCGGCTCAATTCCAATTGCGACCAGCCAATCATCCTTTGCAAGGTTTGCGGCTCTTTGCGCCGCTGCAACAAAAGCAGGGTCGTCGGCGATAAAGTGATCGCTCGGGCAAACCAGCATGACCGCATCCGGTTCCAGCAGAGCCGCCGCCAAAGCAATCGCGGGCGCTGTATTGCGGGCAGATGGTTCGACTACGATCCGGGCATTCATACCGTCAGGCAATTGCGCTTCAATCAGCGAAACATGCGCCGCACCTGCGACAACCACCGGATGGCTGAAGACAGAAGGATCCGAGGCTCTTTCCAAAGCCGCACGAAACAGCGTGCGCTCCCCAATCAAGGGAATAAACGGTTTTGGCGCGCTTCTTCTACTGCGCGGCCATAAACGTGTGCCGCTGCCGCCGCATAGAATGACCGGGTGGACGAGGGGGATACTCATATTCTCAGCCTCTTAGCCGAAAAACACTAACAGCCAACATAGGTATCAAAACCAACGTTGTCTCCAATAGAAAGGCGCCGCAACCAGAATCCCTTTAGCATCTTGTGCCGGCCGAAACCGCAACCGCTCCTCTACTAAAGAACATGTAATCCGGTCAGCTTCGGGAAACGGGCTTGGCCGGTAGATCGTGCAATTTCGCGCGCGTCCATCGACGCCTACGATCATTCGCACAATAACTTCACTTCCCTTTCGAGCATTCCGCCCTCCTTCGGGAATGGGGTAGTCGCGCGCGCTGTTGATAGCGCCGGAAATATGCACGGGCTTGGTAACCGCGACCCCGCCCATGCCGCCGCCTTCACGGCCGCTGCCGGTGCCCGGGCCTGTGCCACTTGCGCCTGTTCCATCACCATCATCGCGCGCGCCCGATGTGTTCGCTGCGCCCGTCGATGAAGCCTGCGGCACAGGCAGGTCCTCTTTTATAGGTACACGCGGGCTTGGAGCAGCCACGGGTTTAGGCACGGCCTTCTTCCCTGCCTCGCCCTGCGCCCCTTCGTCAGGCTGCGGCGTGTTTTCAGGCGGTATCGGTTCATCAGGCGCTGTGACAGTCACTGTGA
Source organism: Altererythrobacter sp. (assembly GCA_011524425.1). Classification (GTDB taxonomy): domain Bacteria; phylum Pseudomonadota; class Alphaproteobacteria; order Sphingomonadales; family Sphingomonadaceae; genus Erythrobacter. The sequence continues at coordinate 2,059 of WTKI01000242.1, forward strand.
AAGCTGCGACCACACTGCGTTCGACTGAGGCGGTGAGGTCAGGCGCCAGCATGCGTGCGAAAGCGTAGAGCGCAATGATGTGCACGATACCCAGCAACACAATGACACCCCATCGAATAGGGCGACGCTGTGCAGAATAGCGCATGCTCCGAGCCATTTTGCATCCATATACGACCACAAAGCGAACGCCAATGCCGCCCGATCTGACAGGCTTTTCTCTAAA
>WTKI01000242.1:2381-6756 GCA_011524425.1 Altererythrobacter sp.
ATACGACCACAAAGCGAACGCCAATGCCGCCCGATCTGACAGGCTTTTCTCTAAACCCCTTTGTGGAAGAAAAGAGATGGTCGAGAAAACCAAAGATCTGCGCTGGCGCCCGCCCAAGGGTCCTGAGAGCGCCATGCCATTGCTGCTGGTATGCCTATGCGGCATGCTGGTATTCGGCATTCTGGCTTGGACCAGCCTCTCTTTCACGCGACTCGACACCCGTATCGCTGCAGTTTGGGTTCCCAACGCTGTTGCTGTTGCGTTCCTTCTGCGCTTCAAGGTTGCCAAAGAACAATGGTTCATCCTGGCGTTATGGGTCGGCAACTCCATCGCAAACATTTTGGGTGGCGATCCGATATCATCAGCCGCTGCATTGGCAGCCTGCAACGCGATAGAGATTCAAGTCGCTGCTTGGTTGTCACGCCATTGGTGCGGCCCGACGCCCAATATGCAGCACAGCACAGATTTGTTGAAGTTTATTGGCGCTGCGACCGTGATTGCCCCCATGGTGGCTGCCGTTTTCGCGACTATCACCCTTGGCAAGCATTCACTCGACCCTCTTCAAACCTGGGCCAAATGGTCGATCACTGGCGGGTTGGGCATGGCAATCATTGCCCCAGGATTGATGGTCATTATCGATGCACTCAAGACGAGAAGGCTGCCCACCAAAGCGCGCTTGCTTGAATGGTGCATCATTCTGGCGCTGGGAGTAATCGCAACCGCTCTTGTATTCGGGCAAAGCGCAGCCCCGCTCATGTTTCTAACTCTGCCTATAGTGGCGCTCCACGCTTTCCGTCTTGGCGCGGCAGGTACCGCTATAGGAGTGGCTACGACCGCAGCCGTTGCAATTGGCTTGACTGCATCAGGCCTGGGGCCAGTCAACACGCTTGACGCATCAGCAACGGTCAAAATGATCGTGTTGCAAGTCTATCTTGCTGCAGCATTTCTACTGGGGCTTCCGGTTGCAGCCATGCTGGCCGGGCGTGATCGCGCATTGCAGGCGTTAGCAGACAAGCAACAAGAGCTCGAATTGCTGACTGACAGTATCACGGACGCAGTGCTGCGCTATGACAATTCGGGGCGCTGTATCTACGCCTCTCGTTCAGTCAGGCCTGTGCTTGGCGAAGTGCCAGAAGCGTTCATCGGCCAAGCCGCGAGCGAACGGGTGCATCCGGAATCACAGGCCATTTTCGCAGCCGCAGAAAAGCGCATGCTGAGCGGTCAAAGTGATAAAGAGCGGTTCATTTTCCGGAGACGACTGGATGATGCAACAGGGCGGCCAATCTTTATCGAAGCCGACTGCGCAGTTCCAGAGCCTGCTGCAGAGCTACCCGGGCGTGGCATCGTGATTTCTGCAAGAGACGTGACAGATCGGGTGGAATTGGAAGTTCAGCTCACCCGGGCGAGACGCCTGGCAGAAGAGGCGGCGCGCGGAAAGTCCGAGTTTCTGGCAAATATGAGCCACGAAATCCGTACCCCCATGAACGGGGTGCTGGGGTTTGCTGAACTGCTCTCGCAATCGGATCTTCCTGCGGAGCAACAGCACCATGCAAACTTGATCGTGCAATCGGGACGGTCAATGATGATGCTGCTGAATGACATTCTTGACCTGGCCAAGATTGAAGCCGGCCAAATTTCCATTGAACGCGAGGCGACAGACTTAGGGGCGCTCGTCAGCGAATGTGCTCGCCTCCATCAAGCAAGCGCACAAAAGAAAAGTCTGGAACTTCACTGTGAAGGACCAAAGCACGGGCCATATATATTTACCGACGGGCTTCGCGTTCGGCAAATTCTCATCAACCTTTTGAGCAATGCGGTGAAATTCACTGAGCAAGGCTCAATCGTGCTCAGCCACACAACGCGCGAAGAGCATGTGCTGATCGCAGTCGAAGATACCGGCATCGGAATTCTGGAAGAGCGGTTGAAGAACATTTTTGAACCCTTTGCACAAGGCGAAAGCGATATCTCTCGTCGGTATGGCGGAACAGGCCTGGGGCTAACGATCAGTCGTCAATTGGCTGAACTTCTAAATGGGACGCTTGATGTGAAATCGGAACCAGGCATGGGCAGCCGCTTTATACTGACTATTCCCTTGGAAAGATCCGAGAATGTTCCAGAAGCTGCCGAAACCAAGGAAGCAAACCTTGAAGATTCTCTCGTCAGGCCACTACAACCGGCCCGTATCCTGCTCGCTGAGGATCATGACATCAATCGCATGCTGGTGAAAGCTATGCTGGAGCGATGCGGGCAGCGCGTCTCGATCGCCTGTGACGGAGAGCAAGCGATAGAAACAGTGCTGGAAGCGCACAGCAAGGGGCTTCCGTTCGATCTTGTGCTGATGGACATCCAAATGCCGGGATGTGATGGCTACACCGCCACACGGGCCATCCGCTCGGAAGGGGTTCGCGCCAGCGAATTGCCTATCATTGCCCTAACAGCCAATGCTTATCCCGAAGACATTGCAGCGGCACGCGAATGCGGGATGCAAGGTCATTTGGCCAAGCCACTGGCTTTTGCGGATCTGGTTCATACCTTGCAGCGCTGGCTGCCGGTACGGATCGTGGATCAGTCGGACGTAAGCGGCGCTTCGGAAGTAGATATCCCAGCCGAGCAAGCGACGAATACTGTCAATTCGCCTTCACTGGTCAATCGTTGGAAGGTCCGTCGCCGCGAAACACTCGATGCAGTGAATGCTGCCTTGAAAAAGGGTCAACTAGAAGGAGATGACGCAGAAGCCCTTGCCAAGCTCGTTCATACTTTGGCGGGGACAGCAGGGATGTTCGGTGAAGCAAAGCTTGGGCAATGCGCATCCGAGTTTGAGCGGAGCCTGAAGTCTGAGAGCGGCATTGACGAGCGCAGGATACTCGCCCGCAAACTGTTAAACGCCGCGCAATCGACAGGCCAGCCGCGCAGCCCTGAAACCGAATGACGGCTGGCTGACGTTGCCAAAGCAAACGGCGGAGCTCTCGTTTGAGAACCCCGCCGCTGCATGATCTGTTCTGTGATCTGTAAGGATCAGAACTCGTAACGAACGCCAACCTGGATGCGATAGACCGAGTTGGAGAACCCAATCCGTTCTTGAGCATCAAGAATGCCATCAGCATTCAGGTTGAGATCCGTGAAAATGTAGCGACCTTGATCGTCAACGCCATCTGTATCGATCAAGTCGACCAGGCCATCTTCGTCGTCACGGTTACGGAAAACATTCCAGTCGGAATCGATGAAGTTCAGGAAGTTGTCGAAGTCGAAGAACAAAGTGAATTTGTCATCGACGCCAAAGAACTTTCCTGGGCCTGGCAATTCCTGACTGAACCGCAGATCCATGTCGAACACCCAATCATTACGGCAGGTGTTACGACGGATCGTAGCGCCCGGTGTGAAGTCACAATTGAGAGTGTCGATAAAGCTAACAAGCTCGTCGATCTCAGCAGCGGATGCCGTTGAGAGAGGTGAGATGTTCGGATCAGTCGAGCCGGTTGGGATGTAAAGCAATGCGTTACGGTCCCCAGAAGTTCCGTCCTGGAAGCCGTCACCACTAAAGGTCAGGCTGAACGGACGGCCAGAACGGGCCGAGAAGAACACGCCCAGATCGGTGTCATAACCATCGATGAACTCTTCTTTGAAACTCGCAGCGATTGTGAAGCGGTGCTTTGTTTCAAAGTTTGAAGTCGAAACGGCCGGATCCTGGAAATCAAACGCGGCTGTATCTTCAAAGTTGCCATTTGCGGTTGCACCAAAGATATTCCGCGTGTTGTTGGAATCGGTCCAAGCATAACCGAGGCTCAGGTTGACGCTGCCGCCATCAGTAATCAGACCACCATCAAAACGCTTGGACAAAGCGGCTGAGATCACATGGCTGTCAAAGCTTGGGCCATTGGTGAGCTGGTTATAGTCATCGAGACCAAAGCCATAACAATCTGCCGTCACACCAGTGTATGTTGGCGGAACGCCGCCAGTCCCAACCAGAACAGCATTACAGCCAGGTGCCAGCGGATCGATGTCATCGAGGATCGGACGACCGTCGATGGCGAAACCGTTGAGACCTTCTTCGATGTCTGGAATTTGCACCAGATCATTGATCGCCAGTGTGTCGTTGAAGCGAGAATAGACATAGTCGAGCTTCAGATTCCAGTCTGAGAAGAACCCGCTATCCGCGCCCAGCATTGTGTCGATGCCGATATTGGCACGAACTACGGTTGGGACATCGAAGTTTGGATCGGTAGACTTAACATCTGCCCGACCGTTTGCAGCAGAGCTAATTGCCGAATCGATCGCGCATTGCGGAATTCCAGTGAAGGTACCGCCGCTCAGCACATTGAAAGTGCTGCTTCCATCGAATGGCGCGAGACAACGCGAGTCGCCATTGGCCGATGCG
>WTKI01000164.1 GCA_011524425.1 Altererythrobacter sp.
CTAAGGCTCGATCACTATACCTTTGGCAGGATCGACTGAGCCGCTAACCATTTCCAGATAAGTCTGCCTTGCAGCTTCGAGGCCAGACTGCTTGTCGATCATCACTGACCCGGAAACGGTCGTTAAAAAGCCGTGCCACGCCTTGGCAATCATAGCACCGGCTTCTTGTGGTCCGTGCGTCTTGAACAGCGCAATCGCGTGATCAGGCGCAAAGAACAGCGTCGGCTTTGGACCTGGCAGACCTCTTTCGTCGGTAAGGCCGCCCTCGCCGCGATCTTCTATATGCGTGACCCCGACAAGGCATGAATAACAAAGCGAGTCATTCAGATGCTCGTGCAGGGCTTTCAGGAGATTTGCATTACCTGCAAAATCGACAGTGACACTTGATAGCTGATCAAGTGCAGAAACCTCGTCATATGACAAAACTTGGTCATATAGGCCTGTTTGACGCACAAACTCGAGATTTCCTGCAGACGTCAATCCAATTCGCTCCACCTGCGGCGAGTTCTGCTTCGCGCAGCTGGCAAGCCCCATTGCAGTCTTTGATGATGCGCTGGTCAGGATGACCCTTTCAGCTCCAAACCAGTTCTCGCCGCGCATAAAGTAGTCGATCAGAAAGCCCGTCTTGAAGAGCGGTCCGAAGATCATCCGCTCATTCTCTCTTGCTGGATCATGTTCCGGATCGTTGCTCAGCCTGGAATACTGGTTGTAGATTGGCGGGAGCGGCTGGCGATAATCAGTCATGTCGACAAACCCGCTGGGCGTCACCTTGCCTGGCACGACATCAAGGTGTGATGCCATCGGGAGATAGCCGTAAATGCGTTCGCCGACAGGAAGTTCTGCGCAATTGCTCTCGACAACTTTTGCGTGCCCCCACATCGGCACGATCCCGAAACCTTCAGGCGCTGGAAAAAAGTTCCAATAGCCTACCTGCGCACCAACTACGGCATAAGTGATATTGTTGGATGTGACCGAGAAGCTCTCGACGGCCAAACGAGCGCTGCCTTCCGGTAACGCCTCTAACGGTAACTCTACTAGCTTGGCGGAATTCAGATCATCGCGCCGAACATGAACTTGGCTGGTAGACATCGTTTAGGCTCCTCTCATCAGAGCCGAACGCTAGCCGCTTCCCATCTTGATATGCAACTGAAAGTTAAGCGAGCTATTCTGTGGCAGCTTCGTCGACTGCCTCACCTTCTTCAGCAGCATCTTCCTGAGACGGATCGAGCTCATCAAACGCCTCACCGGCTGCATCCAGGCCCGCAGTCATCTCTTCCAGCTTCGGAGTACATTTTGCCCCCAGTTGAGAGAGGCTTTGCAAGCTAATCTCACCCAAGCGCATGCGCAGATCCTGCTTCAGGTCGGTTCCGCCCTGGCCTTCGTAGCGGCCGATAAAATAGGTTAGGCCGGCGGCGAAACTAAGCGAGGCCCCCGGATCATCCGAAAGCTCTGCACTTTCCATGGCCAAAGCCACAAAGATGGCGCAATCCAAGTCATCCGATGCAACAATTGCGGGCTCTTGTGCGGCCACAGGAAGAGCGAGAGAAGCCGCGAACAGCCCTGCCAACAAGTGCTTCATCGAGGTCATACTCGCATCGGCATCAGGACATAAAGCGCAGGGCTCTTATCGTCTTGACGGATCAATGTTGGCGCTCCGGCATCGGCCAAATGCAATTCGACTAAGTCGCTATCTATCTGGCTCAGGATGTCTTTGAGGTAATTTGCGTTGAAACCGATCTCGAAAGAATCCGAGCCGTAATCAGCGGCCAGCTCTTCGGCCGCGGTGCCGTTGTCAGGCGAAGTGACGGAAAGAGTAACCTTGTCTGTATCCAGTCCCATCTTCACTGCACGGGTCTTCTCTGTCGCGATGGTCGCCACACGGTCAACGCCTTGGAAGAAAGTCTTCGGATCAACCTTAAGCAGCTTGTCATTGCCGGTTGGAATCACCCGCGTGTAATCAGGGAATGTCCCATCGATCAGCTTGCTGGTGAGGACCACGCCTCCCTCACCGCCCAATGTGAAGCGAATTTTGCTCGCTGAAAGATCAACCTGGACATTCCCGTCCAATGCTTCTTCCAATAACTTGCGAAGTTCACCAACGGCTTTGCGAGGGACGATGACATCCGGCATGCCGTCGGCCCCTTCCGGCTGAGCAATCGTGAAACGAGCCAGACGGTGTCCATCGGTTGCCGCCGCTTTCAAAACCGGCGTATCTTCATCGGTCACATGGAAGAAAATGCCGTTGAGATAATAGCGCGTTTCTTCGGTCGAGATCGCGAAACGAGTGCGATCGATCAATTCTGCCAGAGTTTTCGCAGGCAGCTCAAAGCTCGTCGGAAGATCGCCCTCGACGATCACCGGGAAATCATCGCGCGGCAAAGTGGGCAATTTGAAGCGGCTGCGCCCGGCTTTGATCTCCATCCGGTTATCGGCTGCATCAAGGCTGACCTGACTGCCATCGGGCAGTTTGCGTGCGATATCGAACAGCAAATGTGCTGACACCGTGATAGCGCCTGCGGTCTCGACAGAGGCGGCTGGCATGGTCTCAACCACTTGGAGATCCAAATCGGTTGCCATGACTTTCACAGCGCCATCTTCAGACGCTTCGATCAGCACGTTGGAGAGGATCGGAATAGTGTTGCGACGCTCTACCACGGATTGAACATGGGACAGGCACCGTAAGAGCGTAGCGCGTTCGATTGTGGCCTTCATAGGTCCTTCTCAAGCCCTTTATGTATGCGCTGAGTGCCGGAATCGCCCTCTCGCGCCGGAAATTGACAGAAAGACCTTAGCGCACGTGCGAAAAGCGGCAAGTTCGGGGCTTCCTCAAGCAAGATTCCTTGGGGAAAACTGATCGAATTGTGATCTAACTCAGTGTTGCTCAGCCGAGCATAGCCATCCCGCCATTGATATGGATGGTTTCACCAGTGATGTAGCCTGCTTCCTTGCTCGCGAGGAATGCAGTCGCAGCACCAATGTCGTCGCCCTCTCCCATGCGTCCCATCGGTATGCGCGCATTCAGCGCATCCTTTTGCGCATCGGGCAATTCGTCAGTCATAGCTGTACGAATGAACCCTGGGGCGATGCAATTGGCAGTGATGCCGCGGCTTGCGACCTCTTGCGCGAAACTCTTGGTCATGCCCACCAAGCCAGCTTTCGCCGCGGCGTAGTTCATCTGACCAGGGTTACCGGTAGCGCCGACAACGCTGGTGATGGTGATAATCCGGCCAAAACGTTTCTTCATCATAGGCCGAGCACTGGCCCGCATCAGACGGAAAGCGGCTTCCAAATTGATGCGGATCACATCGTCCCATTCCTCATCTTTCATGCGCATCGCGAGATTATCGCGGGTAATGCCTGCATTGTTAATAAGGATGTCGATGCCGCCCAGCGTATCAACCGTTGCAGGGATCAGTTCTTCAACTTGCTCAGAGTTCGAAAGATTACAGGTAATTTCGACATGCTCGCCATGGTCGTGTTTGAAATCACTGTTGAGCTCATCGCGAAACGCGCGAAGTTTCGCGGCGTTAGAACCAGAGATTGCAAGCCTGGCGCCTTGGCCCGCTAGTGCACGGCAAATGGCAGAACCAATCCCGCCGCTTGCCCCTGTTACCAGCGCATTCATGCCATCCAGTGAGAACATCAGCCGATCTCCTTCGCGAAATTCTCTAAATCTTCCATGGTGATAAGGCTGGCAGTTGATGCTTCCTTGTCGATCCGACCGATCATCGGGCTCAGCACTTTTCCGCCCAGTTCAACGAATGCTTCATGACCATCTGCGCGCATCGCTAAGACGCTTTCCCGCCACCGCACGCGGCCTGTGATCTGTTGCACCAGCAAGTCGGCCTCTTCGCTAGGATCCGAAACCCTTGCAGCTGTTACATTTGCATAAACCGGAAGAGCAAGATTGCCGGTCTCAGCATCCGCAAAAGCCTCAGCCATTCGTTCGGCAGCCGGTTGCATCAAAGAGCAATGAAAGGGAGCAGAAACCGGTAAAGGAATGCCTCGCTTAATGCCGTGCTCTTTTGCAAGGCCGATAGCACGCTCAATGGCACCCTTATGGCCGCTGATCACCACCTGCGTCGGGTCATTATCATTCGCGACTTCGCACACTTCGCCGTCAGCGGCAGCCTGCGCGAGCCCTTCAGCTTTCCCGATATCGGCACCTAGCAAAGCCGCCATAGCGCCTTCGCCCACCGGGACGGCCGCTTGCATGGCCTGACCGCGCAATTTGAGCAATTGAGCCGTTTGCGACAATGACAGCATGCCAACCGCGCACAAAGCTGAGTATTCGCCGAGAGAATGGCCTGCGACACACGAACCTGTTTCGCTTAGCACAACCCCGAATTCCTTCTCGAGAACCCGCAAAGTCGCGATCGAATTCGCCATGATCGCAGGTTGTGCGTTTTCAGTCAGTGTCAGCTGGTCTTCCGGTCCTTCGCGCATGATCGCGAACAAATCTTGAGACAGCGCGTCATTCACTTCCTCGAAAACCTCTCGCGCTGCCGCGCTAGCTTCTGCCAAATCAGCGCCCATGCCGACCTTCTGGCTTCCTTGACCGGGAAAAACGAATGCTCGCATCAATCATGAACTCCTAAACTCTGGCGCGCCGTTACGAAGCTGACGATGGGCTGGCAAGGCCAAAGGGAACAATATGATTGTCCGGGGTATGCCCTATTCTAGCTCGGCCCAAATACGGAATCCCAGCCCGATCACACCAGAATTTTGCAATTTCCTCAGAGCTTTGGCCAAAGTCTCTGTCATTCTCTGGAACCGCTGTAACAGCACCGAGCCTTAGACCAGCAACGCGTGGAAGAACGTTCGCAATGTGGAAAAACATTCGGTCAACCGAATAGAGATGCTCGCTGACCTCTTCGACCATGACCACATGATCCGTCAAATCAGGCATGAGCGGTGTCCCTGTGAGCATGGATAGCGAGATAAGATTGAAGGCAGCCGTCGGAGTTTTGCCATCAACGCTGGGCTCTAAACCGGATGTATCTCCGCCAAACCAGCGAAGCGAGCGACGGACAGCTTCTTTCCCGGTTTCGCTGCGCGCGCTGACCGGCATCGATCCGTGCACGGCCTGACCAATCCCGTTGCGATAAAGCCCGGCGAGCAAATAGCCCATGTCGGAAAAACCCATATAGGTCTTTTCTCTGGCCGCCTGATTCATCCGGGCAATAGCCGCTTGCGCAATGCGCCCTGAACCGTAGCCGCCTTTTGCAAACCATACGGCATCAAAGGCTGTATCATTGGCGCATTCCACCAATGCTTCTAACCGCTCGAGATCAGTGCCGGCAAAGTGACCGAAACTTGCAAAACACTGCTCGTGAATGCTGACAGAATGTTGGGGGAATTCTGCTGCCACTAGTTCTTCAATCGCTTGAGCATGCTCTTGCGTAATTCGAGTGGCAGGCGCACAAATGGCAATTCTTGTCATGCTTATCCTATTAGCTGTCTTGTGCTTTACATGACAACGCAATAGCGAGGAACCCATGACGGAGGGGTCAACACACGATCTTGTCGACGGCGACATTGATCAGGCGCGCTATTTCTTTTGCGGAATAGGCGGATCTGGAATGCTTCCCCTTGCGCAAATCGTCCATGGCTTGGGCGAAGATGTGTCCGGCTCTGATCGAAGCTATGACCAGGGACGCACCCCTGACAAGTTTGAATGGCTGAAGGCCAATGGTTTCAAGCTCTATCCTCAAGACGGCAGCGGTATCGTTTCATCCGACCAGATACTGATCGCATCCGCAGCCATCGAAGACACCGTCCCAGAGGTTGCCAAGGCGCGCGAGCTGGGTTGTGAGAGGCTAACCAGGGCTGAACTGCTGTCGGACCTGTTCAATGCCGCAGGCTATTCGTTTGCGGTTGCAGGTACCAGCGGCAAGTCGACTGTCACAGGCATGCTGGGCTGGATCCTTCAACATGAAGGCCACGAGCCGACGATTATGAATGGCGCAGTGATGAAAAACTTCATCAGCGACACCAATCCGTTTGCGAGCGCTAAAGTGGGCAATGCGCATCTCTTCGTGAGCGAAGTTGACGAAAGCGATGGCTCCATAGCGCTTTATCGGCCAACCGTCGGGTTGCTACTGAATGTAAGTCTGGATCACAAAAGCATGGAAGAGCTTCGCGTGCTATTCGGCGATTTTCTGAAAGCGTCGGGTTGTGCGGTTGTCAATGCAGACAGCTTAGAAGCCAAGGTCTTGGCTGAGGCTTGCGAGCAAACGCTCACCTTCAGTACGCAAACTGAAAATGCTGACATTGCCGTGTTGCAGGAATCTATCGATGCAGGTCCGCTGTCTATCCGCGCTGCTGTGATGGACAACCGCGATCAATCGGTTTGGCCATTGATCCTGCCGATGCCAGGGCTGCACAATCTATCCAATGCGCTTGCTGCAATTTCAGCTGCGAGCGCGGCGGGGATTGCTGTCAGCAGAGCAGTCTATGCCTTGCGCTCTTTCAAAGGGCTCGGAAGGCGGTTTGACGTTGTTGACACAACCGACGACAACATCACTGTAATCGACGATTTTGGTCACAATCCGGAAAAGTGCGCGGCAACCTTGCGCACTCTCAAAGCTCATCCTGGGCGGGTAATCGCGTTCTTCCAACCGCATGGCTACGGACCATTACGGCAAATGGGTCACGAGCTGGCAGAAACCTTTGCGCGCGAGCTGGACGATGGCGATCACACTATCATGTGCGACCCAGTCTATTTTGGCGGCACTGTCGATCGCAGC
>WTKI01000126.1:0-4447 GCA_011524425.1 Altererythrobacter sp.
CATCTAACCCGCTGCTTGAAGCAGGCGACGTTTCTAGCGAAGCAAGCCAGTCCGAGAGTGAACCGGACGATATCCCGCGCGAGGAAATGACCGCTGACCAATTGATCGGACAAACACAGGGCGAAGCAGAAGCTCCGCTCGATATCGATCAGAGTGCCTTGGATCGTGATATCGAAACCGGTGATGCTGGCACGGGCTTTGACGAGAGTGGCGATTGGGCCGCTTCATCGGCCAGTTATTCGGGAGAAGATGATCCATCCTTCTTCGAGCATGCCGTCCGTGACGTGTCCTTGGCTGAACATCTCAGCAGTCAGATCGGCGCAGTAGCGCAAGACCCGCAAGAGCTGTTCATTGCTCAGCACCTCATAGGCCTGCTCGACGATGCAGGATATCTCGCATTTGATTTGCGCGATGTCGCGATGGATCTTGGGGTCAGCCCGGCCGCTGCCAAAGCAGCTTTAAAGGTGGTGCAGGCGCTGGAACCCAGCGGCGTGGGTGCTCGCAGCCTGTCAGAGTGTCTGGCTATACAGGCTCGCGAGGCCGATCGCTACGATCCGTGCATGGCCCGCCTGATTGACAATCTGGATTTGCTGGCGCGCGGTGAAATCGCGCGGCTCAAACGGATCTGTCAGGTCGAGGATGAAGATTTTGCTGACATGCTCGCTGAATTGCGTGCCTATGATCCAAAACCAGGGCTTGCATTTGGTTCATCAGCTGGCGGCCCGGTTGTGCCGGATGTGTTTGTGCGCGCGAATGCAGCAGGAAGTTGGGACATTTCCCTTAACGAAGACACATTGCCGCGCCTCGTTGTGAACCGCTCTTACTATATCGAGCTTCGTGATGGCTCCCCGGATCAGGAAGCACATGGCTGGCTGCGCGAAAAACTGGCCGATGCAAATTGGTTGATCAAAGCCCTGGATCAGCGCCAAAAGACAATTCTTAAGACTTCAGCAGAAATCGTTAAGCGCCAGGATGGCTTCTTTCGTCATGGCGTATCGGAATTGAAGCCGCTCACTTTGCGCGAAGTGGCAGATGCCATCGACATGCATGAATCAACCGTCAGCAGAGTGACAAGCAACAAATATCTCGAATGCGATCGTGGCTGCTTCGAGCTGAAATATTTCTTTACCAGCGGCGTATCGTCAAGCGACGGCGAAGGCGCTTCGAGTGAAGCTATCAAGGCCCGGATCAAAGCTCTGGTCGATGGGGAGGACCCGAAGAAGGTTCTATCCGACGCAAAACTGATGGACCTTCTTAACGAAGAAGGCTTTGGCCTTGCCCGGCGAACAGTTGCCAAATACCGCGAGGCAATCGGTATCGGATCGAGCGCACAACGCAGAAGGCAGAAGAAATTGGCGGCTCTCTAACCCCCCGTAAACAGACGTATTGTCAGGGTTTACCAACTGTTGCCAAAAAGACTCGCAGTTAAATCGGCTTAACGTTTTACGTGTTGTTAACCTTTTCCGTTCAGACATCGTGTGGTTAATACAGGTCAATCTCTCTTGACGAGGGGTTACCGCGAACAGGGCCAAAGGGGGACCGACCCATGCGCGTACTGCTTATTGAAGACGAGCCAACAACAGCAAGAGCTATTGAGCTGATGCTGACAACGGAAGGCTTCAATGTTTACTCGACCGATCTGGGCGAGGAAGGCTTGGATCTGGGCAAGCTTTACGATTACGATATCATTCTGCTCGATTTGAACCTGCCAGACATGCACGGCTATGACGTGCTGAAGAAACTGCGTGTTGCCAAGGTGCAGACGCCGGTTCTGATCCTGTCAGGCATTGCCGAGATGGATAGCAAAATCCGCAGCTTCGGTTTCGGTGCTGACGACTACGTGACGAAGCCTTTCCATCGCGAAGAGCTGGTTGCACGCATTCACGCAGTGGTGCGTCGCTCAAAAGGTCACAGTCAGTCGATCATTCGCACTGGCAAGTTGGCTGTGAACCTTGATGCCAAAACTGTCGAAGTTGATGGCGCTCGGGTTCACTTGACTGGCAAGGAATATGCAATGCTCGAGCTGCTGAGCCTGCGCAAAGGCACGACGCTCACTAAGGAAATGTTCCTCAACCACCTTTACGGCGGTATGGACGAGCCTGAGCTCAAGATCATTGACGTCTTTATCTGCAAGCTGCGCAAGAAGCTCAGCCATGCATGCGACGGCGAAAACTACATCGAAACAGTCTGGGGCCGCGGCTACGTTCTGCGCGATCAGGCTGAAGAGGCGGAAGCCGCTTAATCCGGTTTACACTTGGATGGGAATTCGAAGCGCCCGGGGTGGAAACACTCCGGGCGTTTTGCTGTCTGGATCAACCAGCTTGGCCAAGCTGGCGCATATCCAAACCGCTGGGTTCTTGAAAAACCCGCAAGCCAAATTCTGGCAAGATCGCCAGCAAGTGATCGAACAAGTCTGACTGGATCGCTTCATATTCACCCCAATTGGTGGTATTAGTAAAGCAGTAAACCTCGACCGGAAGCCCGGCAGGTCCGGGCGGCAATTGCCGCACCAGCAAAGTGAAACCTTCATCGTTGATCTGAGGATGGTCTTTCAGATAGGCGGAGATATACGCGCGCAAGGTTCCGATATTGGTGATGCGCCGGGCATTGATCAAATCCTCGCCAGCCAGCTGCGTTTCGTTCCATTCCGCGATCTCGGCTTTCTTGCGGGCGAGGTAATCCTTCAGGACACGGAACCGTTTAAGGCCAACAACTTCCTCTTCTTGAAGAAAGCGGATCGAGTTTTGGTCAATATTGATCGCTCGTTTTATCCGCCTCCCGCCGCTGTCCGACATCCCGCGCCAGTTTTGATAGGAATCAGATACCAGCCGGTGCGTTGGGATAGTGGTAATGGTCTTGTCGAAGTTCTGCACTTTCACTGTGTGCAGTGAGATATCAATCACATCCCCGTCTGCATTCATGCTCGGCATAGTGATCCAGTCACCCACTCTCAACATATCCTGCGTAGTGAGCTGAACGCTGGCAACCAGAGACAGAATGGTGTCCTTGAACACTAGCAGCAAAACCGCTGTGATCGCACCAAGACCCGAAAGCAAAAGCAGCGGAGATTGATCGATCAGAACCGAAATCAGGATGATCGCAGCCCCGCACAAGACCACGATCTTGACTACCTGAATAAAACCTTTGATCGGGCGGTTCTTGGAGCGCGGAAGCCGTTCGTAAAGCTCGTTCGCATAAGTCAGCGCTTTGACGATCGCCATCGCGACAGACACCACAATTAGTGCCTGCGCGACATTAGTCACAACCGTTGTAAACTCTTCCGGCAAATGCCGGACAAACACTATACCGCGGGAAATAATCAGCAGCGGCGCTGCTGTGGCCAGCCATGCCGCAGCTTTATCAATCGTCTTGGATTTACGGTCCAGAAAAGGCGCGGCAACACGCAAAATCACATGCTTGAGCACATAGTTTACTGTCAGGGAGACAAGCGCCAAAAGCACTAAGCCAAGCGAGGCTTGAACCCAGCTAGGCTGTGCGTCGAAAAGAGCGGTTAGATATTCCATCGCGCTCTGCAACTATGCATTTGCAGTTATCTTTCAACCCTGCCTCGCCGCAAATCCAAAAGTGCACTGGACAAACATGGGCGAAGCGCATTAGCGGCTGATCGCATGTCTGCATTCAAAGAAGGCGATCCAACTACATTAAATCGGTTGTATGGTCGCAGCCAAGGCAAGCCCTTGCGCCCGCGTCAGCAGGACTTGGTCGACCGGCTCCTGCCTCAAATTGCAGTGCCTGATGATGGTCCCGTCACCGCAGAACAGCTGTTTGGTGAAGATTGCCCGCTGCATTTCGAAATCGGCTTCGGGGGCGGCGAGCATTTGGCATATCGCGCGGACCTCTTGCCCAATCACGGCTTCATTGGTGCAGAGCCATTCCTGAACGGTGTCGCACAGGCCCTTGGCCATGTTGACGAGCAGCGCTTGTCGAACATCCGTCTGTTTCACGGGGACGCGATCGACGTGCTCAAACGCATTCCGGATGGTTCGCTGACAATGATCTATCTGCTGCATCCCGATCCCTGGCCAAAGAACAAGCACGCGAAACGGCGCATGATGAATGACGGTCCGGTGCAGCTGTTTGCTGACAAATTGAAGTCAGGCGGCGAATTGCGCTTTGGCACGGATCACGCAATTTATCTGCGTCACGCGCTGATGGTCATGCAGCGTTTCACTGATAGCTTTGAATGGGTGGTCAAGGATCGCACGAGTTGGGACACGCGCCCATCGGGATGGCCGATGACTCGCTATGAGCAAAAGGCGCGCGAAGTTTACGAGCACGAAGTATGGTACTTCCGCTATCGGCGAAGGTAGCGCGAACTAGCCTAGAAACCTTCAAGCACAAGCTTGCCCTTGGCTTTGCCGCTTTCAATCAAGATATGAGCTTTTCGCAAATTCTCGACTGACAAAGCACCCAGCGATTGCGTTGC